>JBIOVB010000119.1:0-3053 GCA_044867525.1 Acidimicrobiia bacterium
CCAACGCCTGGGACACCACCGCCAGGAAGAGGCCGATGGTGCAGCTCAGCGAGGCCAGGGCGAATCCCGCCCCGTACCCCACCTGGGACCGGAAGGTGGCCCTCGGCGCCGACAGCTGTTTGCGCAGACCCGGTCCCCAGGGCTCGCCCCGGGCCGTCACCACCACTCCCATTGCGACGAGAAGGAGGCCCACGGCCACGGTGACATAGGACACGTAGGGCAGGATCGAACCCTGGAGGCCCAGGCTCACCGCCCCGAACAGCAGCCCGAGCCCGATGAACACCACCAGGAAGCCCGTGGTCATGGCCAGGCCGAAACCCACGCCCCGACGCAAAGCAACCGGGCGGGCAACCGCCGCGTCGGCACTCCCGGTCACGATCAATGTCACGTAGGCGGGGAGCAGGGCGAACCCGCAGGGGTTGAACGCGGCGACCGCCCCCAGCAACAGCGCGTACGAAACAGCCGAGGCATCGATCATGGTCGCTCTCTTTCGGAAACAGGCTACGCCTGACCCGGACCTCACCCCGGGTTGGAGACTCCGTCGCCAACGAGGTCATTCGCTCCACGACGACCTGGTCCGACGTCTCCGCCACTGACCCGGGCGCTCTTCCAGCCTCCGCTGGTTGAATCAGCCGATGACTCCGGACCTGCCCATCGTGGAACGGGCACGCGCCTGGCCCGACCGAATCGCCATCGGCGACGGGTCGGGCGAATACAGCTATGCCGACTTGCTCTCCGCCTCGGAGCGAGGCGCCGCCCGGCTCCTCTCCAATCGCGGGGACCGCAGCGAGGCCCGGTTCGCCTTCATGGTCGAGCCGTCATATCGATACCTCGTCACCCAATGGTCCGTCTGGCGGGCCGGTGGGGTCGTGGTCCCATTGGCACTCACTCATCCCGGCCCCGAGCTCGAGTACGTGCTCGACACCACCACTCCGGAAGCGGTGATCTACTCCGATGACTACGCCGAGCTCCTAGCTCCGCTTGCCGAGGCGCGGGGCATCGAGACTCTCCACGCAGACGATCTCGATGCAAAGCCGATGGCGCTGCCCGCCATCGAACCCGAGCGGCGGGCGATGATCCTGTTCACCAGTGGGACCACCGGCCGCCCCAAGGGAGTGGTCAGCACCCACGCCAATATCACTGCCCAGATCGAGTCCTTGGTCGAGGCCTGGGAGTGGGCGGCCGACGATCGGATCCTGCTCACACTCCCCCTCCACCACGTCCACGGGATCGTCAACGTCTTGGGATGCGCCCTCTGGAGCGGTGCCCGATGCGAAATGCTCCCCGTCTTCGACGCCACCGAGGTGGCCGCCTATCTCGCCGGAGGCGAGCTCACCCTGTACATGGCGGTGCCCACCGTCTATCACCGTCTGATCGCCCATCTCAAACGGTCATCAAAGGAGGAGCGAGAACGATTCCGGAAGGGCGTGGGCCGGCTCCGGCTCATGGTGTCGGGATCCGCCGCCCTCCCCATCCCGGTCCTGGAACGATGGCGAGAGCTCTCCGGGCACACCCTCCTCGAGCGTTACGGAATGACCGAGATCGGGATGGCTCTCTCCAACAGCTACCGGGGCCAGCGAGTCCCGGGGTCGGTGGGGACACCGCTGCCCGGGGTCGAGGTCCGGCTGGTCGACGAGAACGACAAACTGCTTTCCCCCGGCATTCCGGGCGAGATTCAGGTGCGCGGCCCCACCGTCTTCTCCGAGTATTGGGAACGACCCGAGGAGACGGCGACTGCCTTCACCGGGGACGGATGGTTCCGCACCGGTGACACCGCGGTGGTCGAGGACGACCACTATCGGATCCTGGGCCGATCGTCGGTCGACATCCTCAAGACCGGAGGCGAAAAGGTCTCCGCGCTCGAGATCGAAGAGGTCCTCCTCGGTCACGAGGCGGTGAGCGAGGTGGCGGTGGTCGGCGTCGACGATCCGGAATGGGGTCAACGGGTAGTTGCGGTCGTCGTTCCCCGACACCCCGTCGAGCCCGAAGCGCTGAGGCAGTGGGCCAAGGACCGGCTTGCCGCCCACAAGGTGCCCAAGGAGTTCCATTTCACAGAGACCCTGCCTCGAAACGCCATGGGGAAGACGATGAAACCAGAGGTTGTGGAGATGATTGCCGACAAGCATCTCCCGTGAGACAGTGGGACATGACCCGCTTCTCCGTCGACCCCGCCACCCTGACCCTCCAGCTCACCGGGCTTTTGCCCGAAGAGGAAAACCACGTCCGTCAGGTCCTGTTCGACGAGATCGAAACACGTCTCCCCAGGGATGCTGAGGCCCGGGTCAACATCCAGCTCTCCGAGCTGAACCCGGGGCGAACCGCCTCCTGGCACGTCCACAACGGGGTGGTCTACTTCGTGCCCCTCCGCGGGCTGGTCTCCCTCCAGTACGAGGGTCGCACCTAGCACTACACGGCCGGTGAGGTTTACACCGAGCCGATCGGAGTTGTGCACCGCGCCTTCAACCCCCATCCCGAGATTCCCGTCTCGCTGATCGGGTTCTGGGTCACCGCTTCCGATCGCCCCCACATCACGGAGACCGGGGAGCCGCTCTGGGCCCCGGTCACCGACCCGCACCCCGCATTGAGCTAGGCCCGCCGAGAACTCGTCGAAACGGTCGAGCACTCAGTCGGTGCGGATCAAGACCAGGTGGTCGGCGGCGGACTCGGCCCCCCAAACCTCCCCGGGCCGGCCGTGGATCTGACGCACCTCGCCAGGTTGGTGGGGCAGCGGATAGACATGGAACTCCTCGCCATCCGGGTCGAAGCGCACCAGGGCGTTGCTCCCGAAGTCGCTGAGCCAGACGACGTCTTCGTCATCGACGAAGACGGCATATGCCGCCGGATCGTCTCCGGGGAGTGGCCAGGCCTGCCATTGCCCGCTGTCCGGTTGGTAGCGAGTCACCTGACCGCTGTTCCACTCGCTGACCCAGATCGATCCGGAAGAGTCGGACCACACCCGTCTCGCCCCCTGGTCGGGTGTTGGGGGCTCGATGACCAGGGCATCGCCGCCTTCGATGACATGGCCCAGATGAGACCCGGCGAGTGAGGCGTAG
>JBIOVB010000120.1:0-56442 GCA_044867525.1 Acidimicrobiia bacterium
CGACGCGGCGCGTCGAACCCTCATTATCTCAAACCCGGCGAGTGCGGCTGAAACCGAGGCGTTGAGACTCTCGGAGGCATCGGCCATCGGGATCGAGGCGACGACATCGCAACGATCAATGGTGAGACGACTCAGCCCTTCGCCTTCGGCGCCGACCACAACCGCGACCGATTCGGTGAGCAACGCGAGCCCGAACAACGAATCGGTGCCTGCGGCGTCGAGCCCAACGACCCAGAGCCCTGCCGCCTTGAGCCGACTCAGGGCCTCGGGGATCGAGCCCACCACCGCCACCGGCATCCGCTCCAAGGCACCGGCGGCGGCCTTGAAGGCGACGGCCGATAGCGGAGCCGCTCGCCTGGCCGACACCACCAGGCCGGTCATCCCCGAGGCGGTGGCGCTGCGCGCGATGGCACCAAGGTTGTGCGGGTCTTCGAGATGGTCCAGGACCATGATCCCCGCGCCTTCGAGAGCAAGGCCATCCAACGGCACAGGCTGGATCGGACGGCACTCGGCGACGACCCCCTGTGGTGAATCGGTCTCCGCTTGGGAGCGGACGTCGTCCACGACCGTGACCCGGTCCAGCCCGACCAGGTCGACGATGGACTCGATCTCGGCCTTTCCCCGCCGGCGGCTCTCGACCCAAATCCGGAGCACACGCCCCGCCCCGGCCGCCGCGGCGACCGCGTGAACGCCCTCGACCCTATTTCCGTAGCCAGATGGTGCCATTTGGGCCGTCTTCGAGGCTCACGCCTACCGCCTCCAGCTGGTCACGAATCGAGTCGGCCTCATCGAACCTTCTCTCCGCCCGGGCCTGGTTGCGCACCTCGATCAGCCCTTCGATCACTTGTTCGTCTTCGCCGTCGAGGCCGAACCTTTTGGCGACGTCAGAGAGATCCAGCCCCGCTTTCGGAGCCGGGCTGGCATCGTCGAGCCCGAGTACCTCGACGATGGAGGCCACCGCCCCGGCAATACCGGACCCATCGCCACCTGCGTCGTGGACGCGGTTGCCTTCACGAACGAGGTCGAACAGCAACGACATGGCCTCCGGGGTCCCGAAGTCATCGTCCATGGCGGCCGAGAAATGCGCCATCGCCTCGGGGTCCGGGGGACCGGGCTCGACGCGCTCCAGGAACCGGCTCAGCCTCTCCCAGGCGTCGGCGGCTTCGGCCAGCAGCTCTTCGGTGTAGTCGAGTGGTGATCGATAGTGAGCCCGTAGGAAGAGGAGGCGAAGGGCCCGACCGCCGTGCCGTTCGAGCAGCGTGGCCAGGTCGACCACCACTCCGGTCGACTTCGACATCTTCTCCCCGCCGAGGTTGACCATCCCGTTGTGCAGCCAGTATCGGGAGAACGTGGACCCGGATGCTCCCTCGCTCTGGGCGATTTCGTTCTCGTGATGGGGAAAGATCAGGTCGGTGCCTCCGCCGTGGATGTCGAAGCCCTCGCCGAGGTACTTGGCGGCCATCGCCG
Organism: Acidimicrobiia bacterium; assembly: GCA_044867525.1. Classification (GTDB taxonomy): domain Bacteria; phylum Actinomycetota; class Acidimicrobiia; order Spongiisociales; family ZC4RG35; genus JALYNX01. Next base: position 1,468 of record JBIOVB010000120.1, read on the forward strand.
AGCACTCGATGTGCCATCCAGGGCGCCCTCGGCCCCACGGCGAGTCCCACCAGGGCTCCCCAGGTTTCGCCTCCTTCCACAGGGCGAAGTCGAGCGGATCGTTCTTCGACTCGCCGACCTCGATCCGATAGCCGGATCGAAGCTCGTCGGGGTTCCTGCCCGAGAGCTTTCCGTAGCCGTCGAAGGAGCGGACCGCGAAGTAGACGTCGCCACCGGCCTGATAGGCAAGGCCTCGATCGATGAGAGCCGTGATCAGCTCGAGCATCTCGGGGATGTGCTCGGTCGCCTTCGGCTCCACGTCTGGCTCCAGGACTCCGAGCTCGCGATAGGTGTCGGAGAAGCGCTTCGCCATCTCCTCGGCCAGGTCATCGACCGTCGACCCGGCCTCGATCGCGGCGGCGATGATCTTGTCCTCGACGTCGGTGACGTTGCGCACATACAGGACTTCGAAGCCACGCCAGGTGAGATAGCGCCGGATCACATCGAACGCCACGGCCGAGCGACCGTGCCCGACATGAGGCTCTGACTGCACCGTTGGCCCGCAGACGTAGAAACCGATCTTGCCCTCGTCACGCGGCTCTAGGGGGACGACGGCGCGATGAAGAGTGCTGTGGACCTGGAGCATCGGAGGGATGTTACGGCAGGGCCGCCACGGTCACCACAGCCACCACTGCCATGCCCTCTCCTCTCCCGATGAACCCGAGGTGGTCGGTGGTCGTGGCCTTCACCGACACCGAGCCGACATCCATTCCCAGAGCCGCCGCCAGCCTGGCCCTGATCTCCTCCCGGTGTGGTGCGACTCGCACCTCCTCGACGACAATGGTGACATCGGCGTGCGCTACGAACCAGCCGCCACCGTGGGCCAGCTCCACCGCCTGACGGAGCAGGCCCATCGAGTCGGCACCGTGATACACGGGATCATCAGACGGGAAATGCTCGCCGACGTCGGAGAGTGCCGCCGCTCCCAACACCGCGTCTGCCAAGGCGTGGGCCACAACGTCACCGTCGGAAGTCGCGCTCACGCCCACCGAGTCCGAGACCATTACGCCCCCGAGCAGCAACGGGGGGGCGCCATCGAGGCGATGGGCGTCGAATCCCCAACCGACACGCGTGCCGGGGGGCGACGCCTCGGGGCTCATTCCTCGTCGGCTTCGACCGTGGGCAGCGCCCTGTCCAGCCTCTTGATCGCCTCGTCCTCGTCGATTTCGAGGCTGAACGCCAGCTCCGAGCTCAGGGTGAGCCGCGCCTTGGAGAGCATCCGCTTCAGGGCGGGACTGATTCCCTTTGTCTGTTGGGCAAAGGAGAGGTCGCGCACCACCTCGGCTACCTGGAAGATGTCGCCCGAGGTCATCTTCTCGTTGAGAACCTTGTACCAGCGGCTCCAGTTGGCGCCCGCCTCCTCTGGCTCACCTTTCAACGACTTGAGGACGTCCCGGGACTTGGTCTTCGAGATCACGGGGCGAATCAGGTCATCCACCTTGTCCAGGGGAACCATCACGGTCAGCTGCTCGGTGGCGATGTCGAGGACGAAGTAATCCTGCTTCTTGCCGGCGAACTCCTGTTTGACCTTCTTCTGAATCGTGGCCGCACCGTGCTGAGGGTGTACCACCTTGTCCCCTACCGCGTATTTGCTTGCATTCGCCATCAACGGCTGGGGAGTGTACCGGTGGGCACTGTCAATCGAAGACGGGCTCCCACTCGTGCGCCGACTTGAGAAGCCGATCGAAGAAGGCTCTCAGCTGGCCGGCCCTGGTCTCTCCAACCCCTTCGACCGCCGTCAGCTCACCGGTTGTGGCCTGGAGAAGCTTCGAAACCGACCCGAAATGACGGACGATGTCGTCTCTCACCTGATCAGGGAGCCGCCCAACCTGGGACAGGATGCGATAGCCCCTGGGCTCGACCGGGTCGTCGAGATCCGGGAAGCCGAGCTCGCGGCCGACCAGGGCCGGGTCCTCGAGCTCGGTACCGCTCAGCGCCTCGAGGCGGCCGATGGCCCGGGCGACGGCATTGCTCCGCAAGGGTCGGATGTAGTCCTGGAGGACGATCCGCTTGGTGAAGTCGACACCGGACATGAGATCGTTGAGCTGAAGGGACACGATCCGGCCCTCTTCACCGAGCGTCAGCGCCCTCCCACCAACTACGTCTCCCACCCGGTCGACGAGCTCGGCGCGTTGGAGCACGGTCACGGCGGGCCGATACGTCGCAAGGGTGGTGACCTCGAGCCGAGTGAGACGAGTCTCCGACTCGTTGAGACGGCTGCGAAGCCGGTCGAGGCTCTGCAACTCCTGATTCACGTGAGCCGTCACCTCGGTGGGGGTGGCGAGCTCGATCTTCTGGCCGGCGTAGAAGAGGGTCGCGACCTTGCGCCCCTCACTCACCGCAACCACCGGCTTCCCGGTCTGGGCCGCCATTCGCTCGGCGGTGCGGTGTCGGGCGCCGGTCTCATCCGTCGGGATCGAGCCGTCCGGCACGAAGTGGACCCCGGCCTCGTTGATGATCGCCCAGCTGTCGTCGAGGACGATTCCGCCGTCCATCTTCGACAGCTCGGCGAGGCGGGCCGGAGTGAACACTGCACGCTTCAGGTGAAAGCCGCCAGACGACGCCGCGGCAACCGCCGAGCCATTGCCGAGGACGACCAATCCGCCCTTGCCCTGCTGGATGATCCGCTCCAGGGCCCTGCGCATCGGAGTGCCCGGCGCCAAGCGCTCCAGGGTTTCGATTATGGATGGCCCATCCACGAGGTCAGGCTATCAGGGACCATCCGGCGCAGAGCCGGGCAGGATTCCCCCAAACCCCGGCACCGGAAGCCGGGTCGTCCATAGGATTCGGGTCGTGGACCCGGTATTCAGGCGCAATTTCGACGAGCCCGACGAGGTGATCGAAGTCGAGAAGGCGCGCTCGGAGCTGATCACCCTCGGCGGACTGACAATCGCCCATGACACCCATGAGCCGGGTTGGCATTGGGCCGTGCACGTCGGCCCTCACGTCGGCACCACATCCTGCCAGTCGCACCATATGAGCTTCGTGATCCGGGGCAGGCTCCGGGTCCGGCTGGACGACGGCACGGAATTCGAAGTTGGGAAGGGTGACGTGCTGGACGTTCCGCCCGGGCACGACTCATGGGTGGTTGGGGACGAACCCTTCGAAGTCCTCGCCTTCATGGGCGGAGCGACCTGGCTGGCGCCGCTGCAGTCGATGAAGGAGAGGATCTTGGTCACCTTGCTGTTCACCGACATAGTGGGCTCCACCAGCGTCGCCCGCCGCCTCGGTGACCATGGCTGGGCTGAGCTCTTGGTCAACCACAACCAGAGGACCTCGGAGTCGGTGAGACGTCATGGCGGTGAGGTCGCCAAGCTAACCGGCGACGGGATGCTGGCAGTCTTCGACGGGGCGGCACGCGCCATCCGCTGCGCGATCGCATGCCGTCAAGACGCCGCCGACTTGGGGCTCGAGATCAGGTCCGCGGTACACAGCGGTGAGGTGGAAGTCGCGGGCGAAGAGATCCACGGGTTGGCGGTCCATGAGGCTGCCCGCATGCTCGCCCATGCCGACGTCGGCCAGGTGGTGGTCTCGGACCTCACCAAGACCTTCGCCAGGGGGACTCACCTCGAGTTCGAAGAGGTGGGAGAGGTCGAGCTACGTGGCCTAGAGGACCCGATGCGACTCCACCTGGTGACGGGCTCAGGCTGAGAATCCGGGTTTCAGCGGGATGGAAGGAGGCCGGCGTCATGCAGTGCCTCACCGAGGCGGAGCGACTGGCCCCCGGCGGGTGCAATGCGCCGCTCCAGGCCCATCCGGTCCAGCTCCTCGACCCGACGCGCCTCGAACGGGATGGAGCGAACCTCGCCGGCGAGCCCGACCTCGCCCCACGCCGCCAGCTTCCCCAGCGGGATGTCGCGGGCGGAGGACGCGATGGCGATGGCAACCGCCAGGTCGCATCCCGGTTCTTCGAGTCGCCATCCTCCGACGACGTTGACGTAGACCTCGGAGTCGAAGAGAGCCAGGTCGGCGTGTCGATGGAGCACCGCCAGCACCTGGTTGACCCGGGTCGGGTCGAGGCCGCGGATCGACCGTCGGGGTTGGGGCTGATTGGTGCGGGACACCAAGGCCTGGATCTCGACGAGCACCGAGCGCCTTCCCTCGACCGCGGGGTAGATCACGGTCCCCGGCACCTCGGGCTGCCAACCCTCGAGAAACACCTTGGACGGGTCTTCGATCTCGAGCAACCCGTCAGAGCGCATATCGAACATCCCGGACACGTGAGTCGCCCCATAGCGGTTCTTGTTCGAGCGCAAGACCCTGAAGCCGAGGTCGGGATCTCCCTCGAGATAGAGGACCACGTCCACCAAGTGCTCGAGGAGCTTGGGGCCGGCGAGCCCACCCTCCTTGGTCACATGGCCCACGAGCACCACCGAAACGCCGGTGGTCTTGGCGAGTCGCACCAGACGGGCTGCGCTCTCCCTCACCTGAGCCGGCCCTCCGGGAGCCGAGGAGATCTCGGGGACTCCCACCGCCTGGATCGAGTCCACTACCAAGAGCCGGGGCCGCACCGTCTCGGCGAGGGCAACGATGGCATCGACATCGTCATCAGACACCAGCGATATCGCCTCTTCGCCGATTCCGAGCCTCGAGGCCCGGATCGCTACCTGTTGCGCAGACTCCTCGGCGCTGGCGACCATGACCGGCAGGTCCTTTCCGGCCATCGCCCCCGCCATCTGGAGCAGGAGGGTCGACTTGCCGACACCAGGCTCTCCACCGAGCAGGAGAACCGATCCGGGGACCAGGCCCCCTCCGAGCACCCGGTCGACTTCGGGCCACCCTGTCGCCTGCCGCTCATGAGGGCCCTCGGCCGCCTCGTGGATGGTGAGCATCTCGGCGGGCCTCACGTTGCGTGAAGCTGTCGTCCCGTCGTCGACCAGCGGCTCGGAAACCCCGCATTGCGGGCAAAAACCCATCCATTTCGAGGAGCGATGCCCGCACGACTCGCATCGGAAACCCATCGTGGCCACGGTATCCGGTTAGTGGTTGCGCCGCCGCGCGGCGAGAATGGCGACCCCCACCAGACCCGTCAGGATGACGATCCCGGCCAATGCCGAAGCCACCGTCCAGGGCTCGTATGTCCTGACCGCCCACAAAAGCATGCCGTGGCACAATACCGCGGCTAAGGAGGGACGTGGCTTCACGAAGATGTGATCACTGCGGCGCGAGCGTGCCGTCGGACGAGCAGTTCTGCCCGTCCTGCGGAACATTTCTCGACCCCTTGACCACGCCTGCCTCCCCCCGTCGCGACAACGTGATCTCGGTGACTTCGGACGGCAATTACGAGGAGTTCAACCTGGGGTCCCCTCCTGCGGACGAGCCGTCAGCCCCGAGCGCCGGCTCGGACCGGGGCGAGGTCACCTGCCCGTCATGCAATGCGCTGAACCCGTCGTCCAACCGCCATTGCCAGGAGTGCGGAGCCAGACTGCGCCAGGGACCACTGCCCACCGCCCCGCGCCCCGCCGTGCAGGCCACAGCCGGTGTCCGCGCCGCCCTCGCCATCAGCGCCCTTCTGTTCGCGGTGGTGGTGATCGCCCTTCTGTTCAACGTGTTCAACGGGTCGGGGGCCGAGCCGACCACGACCATTGCAGAAGGCGGCACTACGACGCTCGGGTCGCCCGAGGAGATCGCCCAGATCGATGTGATCAGCGTGGAGTGCGTTCCGCCAGGGATCGGCTCCTTCGTTTGCGAGAACCTCATATCCGGCACCGACGAGGAGTATCAGATCACCTATGAGGAGCTCGAGGAAGGCGAGAAGGTCGTGATAACCCTCATCTTCCGCGAGCCGATGACGGTGACCAGGATCGACTGGACCAACCTCGCCGACGACGTCCAGTTCCGACGGAACTACAGGGCCCGGGGGATCACGATCGCCGCACAGGGCAACCCCCAGGCCATCCCGGTGGAGCTGGAGGATTCTCCGGGACTGCAGACGATTGCGTTCGCAGCTGTGGAGACCACCGAGGTAGAGATCACCATCGAGAGCGTCTACCTGGCGGAACTGGTCGAAGGCAACTCGTTCCGGGAATTGGCGATCCAGGAGATCGCCGTCTTCGGCCGCCCGCCGACCTCCCTGGGCTAGGCGGCCTCGACCTCCAGCGTGAGGGTCTTCACTCCCCTGAACACCAGGCTTTCGATCCGCTCCCCGGCCTCGACCAGCCCGATCCTTCGCACCCGGGATGCCAGACACCCGAACGTCGCCTCCAACTCGACGGTGGCCAGCGGTGCCCCAACGCAGAAGTGGAGGCCGGCACCGAAGGAGACATGGGGATTCGGGCTCCGCTGCAGGTCGAGCACTTCCGCATCAGGCCCGAACACAGACGGGTCGCGGTTTGCCGACCCGAAAAGCAGCCCCACCTTGGAGCCGGCACTCAACTGTTGACCTTCGATCTCGGTGTCCTCCAACACCCAGCGCTCGAACATCTGAAGCGGCGAGTCGAAGCGGAGAAGCTCTTCGACGGCCGTTGCGATCGGCATCTCGCCGCGGTGCAGCGCGGCATAGGCCTCGGGATGGGTGGCCAGGGCGAGGAGACCATTGCCGATGGCGTGGACGGTGGCTTCGTGCCCCGCGTTCAGGGTGAGGATGGCGGTACCCACGATCTCCTCGTCGCTCAAGGTGTCACCTCCCTCCTCGACCTGGATCATCGCCGAGATCAGGTCATCGCCAGGTGTCGACCGCCGTTGCCCGAGCACCCCCTCGAGATAGGCGACGAAATCACGGGTGGCGGCCTCGGCCACCGCACCCTCCTCCTGGGTGACCCGCTTGTCGAAGACCTTGACGATGGCGTGGCTCCACTCGAGGAGTCGGCCATGATCCTCGCCTGGGATGCCCATCAGATCGGCGATCATCGCCACCGGGATCGGCGTCGCCAACTCTCCGATCGCCTCCATTCTCCCGGCTTCGAGAGCCCGGTCGAGCAGACGGTCGGCGGCGGCTTCCAGCCGGGGACGGAACACCTCGGAGGAGCGTCTGGTGAAGGCCTTGGACACCAGGCGGCGGAGCCGGGTATGTCGCGGGGGCTCCAGATCGATGAACGACTCCCGTATGTAGTCGGTCCAGATCGGCCAGCTCGCCGGATAGATCCGGTCGTGGAGACGTTGGTCGACATCGGTCTTCGCCAGTCGATGCCGGTAGTCGCGCCCGAAGCGCTCGCGGTCCTTGAGGATGGCGCTGACGTCCCGGTGCCTGGTGATGAAGGAGAGCTCCCACTCGGAGTCGTAGAACACCGCAGACTCGCCTCTGAGACGGTCATACGTGGGATAGGGGTCGTTCAGGAAGTCGGGGGCGTAAGGGTCGAAAGTCATGTCGGTACGCCGATACGCATATACGCCATTACGAGCCTATGAGCGTATCGGCGTGGCCGGCGGGGGGGCGATGCCCTATCGGGCCTCGCCCTTGGCATAGCGGGCGCCATCGGCGGCCGGGGGCCGCAACCGTTGCGAGGCCAGCGCCAGTACCAAGAGGGTGATCAGATAGGGCACTGCGTTGAGCAGCTGGTTTGGCACCTCGTCGACGGCAAGGAAGAAGGCGAGGAAGGCGGCGCCCGTCATCCCCTGGATCATCGCCGAGCGCATCTGGGAGCGGGTCACGTTGTACACCGCAAACGCCAGCAAACCGATGGCAACGGCGAGGATGAACGACATCACCACGGCCGAGCCACGGAAGCGTAGGGCATCGCCGAATCCGAAGACGAGGGAGCCACCGAGGACCCCGGTAGGTATCCAGTTGCCGAATATCAAGGCACCGAGCCCGATGAAGCCGCGGCCCCCGGTCATTCCCTCCCGGTAGATCCCGGCCTGGACCAGAACCAGGAAGGCTCCCGCCAGGCCGGCGAGCATTCCAGAGAGGATGACCCCGTAGTACTTGAAGCGGAGCACCCGAACACCGAGCGATTCTGCAGCCCAGGGATCCTCACCGCATGAGCGGAGCCGGAGCCCCCAGGACGTGCGCCACAAGAGCCACGCCGACATGGGCACCAGCGCCAACGCGATCAGAGTGAGCCAGTTCACATCACCGGTGAATCCACGAAGGACGCCGGCGACATCTGACACGAAGAACCATTCCTGAGTCTCCAACCACCCCAGAAAGTCGGGTGTCGTCCAGCCGAAGAGCTGACCACCCGCCAGGAACGGGAGACTCACATTGCTGATCCCGGCGATCGGCGGGGACTGGATCACCGAGCCACCGGTGTCCTCGGTGTAGACGATCGAGGAGAGGAATCGCATAGCCCCCAGCCCGAGGATGTTGATCGCGACGCCGGAGACGATGTGGTCCACGTTGAAGGTCACAGTCGCCACCGCGTGTAGGAGGCCGAACACTGCGCCACCGAGGATGCCGAGGATGACCCCCTGCCACGGCCCAAAGACCCACGATCCCCATGCCGCGAACCAGGTCCCGGCGATCATCATCCCCTCGAGGCCGATGTTGACGATGCCCGATCGCTCCGAGTAGAGACCGCCGAGGCCGGCGAGGAGGATGGGGATCGACAACCTGAGGGCGGCGCTGCCGGTGCTTCGGGCGGTGAGTTCGGAGGTCCCTGTGATCACCTCTGCGATCGTCATGACCAGCACCGCAGAAAGGGCGATGATCGCGAACCGGGCGGTTCGGTTGGTGGACTTGACGCGCTCGACGACGGCGGTCATGCCGCTGCCTCACCAACCGCGAAGTCGTCCTCGGTCGCCCGTGCCGCCGCGGCGACGGTCCGCCGCTCGACGTAACGGCTGACGACCTCGTACACGATCACCACGGCCAGGACGACAACGCCCTGGATGATGGTCACGATCTCCTTGGGCACGTCCCGGAGGTCGAGAATGAGCGCGGCTCGGTTCATGAAACCGAAGAGCAGCGCCCCCAGAGCCATCCCGATCGGGTTGTTGCGACCGAGGAGAGCCACTGCGATCCCGGCGAACCCCAATCCACTGGCGAAATCCTGGGGGTATTGGTGGTAGAAACCGAGCAGTTGGGACATCCCGACCAGGCCGGCAACGCCGCCAGAGATCAGCATGGTCTTCACCACCATCGCTTTGGGGTCGACACCGCTGGCGTTGGCCGCAGAGGGATTCACCCCGCTCGCCCGCAGGTCGTAGCCGAACCTGCTCCGGTTGATCAGGAAGTGGTAGCCCACCCCCAGGAGCATTGCCATGATCAGGAATCCATGGAGGTCGGCGCCGGCCCGAGGCTCGATGCCGAACCATCCAAGAATGGGGTTCAACGAGGGAATCCAACCGGTCTGAGGGATCAAAGAAGTGGCAATGGTGAGCCCCGTGTTCTCGGCGGCGAACACATTGAGGAAGAGGTAGGCACTGAGGCTGAAGGCGATGAAGTTGAGCATGATCGTGGAGATCACCTCGTGGACACCGCGTTTGACCTTGAGCATCGCCGGGATCCATGCCCAGAAGGCGCCCACTGCGATCGCCACCAACAGGATCGACGCCACGTGGAACACCGGGGGGATCGAGTAGAGGGCACCGACGTAGGCGGCAACCAAGGCCGCGAGCAGGTAGGCGCCCTCGACTCCGATGTTGAACAGACCCATCTTGAAGCCGACGGCAACCGCCACCGCCGAGATGAACAGCGGCACCGCATTGTTCACGGTGATGATCAGGGACTCGGTGGTGGTCCCGAAGGCGATCATCTCCTTATAGGCGTCGACCGGGTTGATATCGACCAGGAGCAGCGCCAAAGCCGCGATCCCGAACGCGATGATCAGGGCGAGAACGGGCGCAACGAGAGCGGTGAGAAGGCGCCCCTTCTTCACGAAGCCTTCTCCGCACCGGCGCCGGTCATGTAAGAGCCCAGCACCTCAGGGTTCACCGTCGCCGGGTCGAGCTCGGCAACGAAGCGTCCCTCGAAGAGAACATGGATGGTGTCCGAGAGCCCGATCAACTCGTCGAGGTCCGCGGACAGGAGCAAGATCCCGGTGCCATCAGCGCGTGCCGCCTTCAGCTCCTCCCACACCGCAGCCTGGGCCCCGATATCGATTCCCCGAGTCGGCTGGGCGGCGATCAACACCTTGGGATCGGCCATGATCTCCCGGCCAACCACGAGCTTTTGCTGATTGCCCCCGGAGAGGGCAGTCGCCGGGACGTCCACGTCGGGGGTCTTGACCCCGAAGCGACGGACGATCTCCTCGGCCTGCTTACGCGAGCTCTTCTTGTCGATCCAGATCCCGTTGGCGTAGGGCTCCTTGTACTGATGCCCCAGGGCCGCGTTCTCCCACAACGGTGAGGAGAGCAGCAGGCCTTGGCGCTGCCGATCCTCAGGTATGAGGCCGATCCCGGCGCTCCTCCGCTCTCGCGCCGGAAGCCCGCTGATGGGCTCGCCGGCCAGGATGACCTCACCGGTTGCCCCGAGGGCAAGCCCCAGGATGGAGTCGACCAGGGGCCCCTGCCCGTTGCCTTCGACACCGGCGACACCGACGATCTCGCCGCTGCGAACCTTGAAGCTGATGCCTTCGAGGACCCGGCGCCCCTCCTCGGAGAGGAGGCCCAGGTCCTTGGTCTCGAGAAGCACCTCATCCCGGACCGTCGATTCCCTGGTCTCGGGGGAAGGCAACTCGGAGCCGATCATCATTTCGGCCAGTTGCCCGGCATCGACTTCCTCGGGCGAGGTGGTGCCCACTGTCATCCCGGCCCGCATCACGGTTATCCGGTCGGCGATGGAGAGCACTTCGTCGAGCTTGTGGGAGATGAAGATGACGGTGTGGCCCTCTGCCTTGAGGTCACGAATCGAGTCGAAGAGCTCGTCCACCTCCTGTGGCACGAGCACCGCCGTCGGCTCGTCCAGGATGAGGATGCGAGCGCCCCGGTAGAGCACCTTGATGATCTCCACCCTTTGCCTCTCGCCGACGGAGAGCTTCTCCACACGTTGTGACGGGTTGAGGCGAAGCCCGTACGACTCACCGAGTTGCTTGATCCGGGCCGAAGCGGCATCGAAGTCGATCTGGAGCCCGGAGCGAGGCTCCGAGCCCAAGATGACGTTCTCGAGGACGGTCAGGTTATCCGCGAGCATGAAGTGCTGGTGCACCATGCCGACCCCGGCGTCGATGGCGTCTTTGGGGGTGCGAAAATGGACTTCGGCGCCATCGATTTCGATGGTCCCCTCATCGGGGCGCACCATCCCGTAGATGATCTTCATCAACGTCGACTTGCCGGCGCCGTTCTCGCCGACGATGGCGTGGACCTCCGCAGGGCTCACCACGAGCTCGACGTCTCGGTTGGCAACCACACCTGGGTAGCGCTTGGTTACCCCCTTGAGCTCGATCGCGGGTGCCGCAGCCATCTCTCCCAGTCCAAAAAGAACGCCGGGCCCAGAGAGCCTGGGCCCGGCGCAAGTTAGCAGGAGCGGGCCTGGTCAGGCCGCGGGCTCCGTGGGGACAGTGATGGTCCCGTCGATGATCTGTGCCTTGAACTCGTCGATCTGAGGAACGATGTCGTCGATGAACCCACCGGAGGTGGAGTAGCCGACGCCGTCCTCGGCGAGGCCGAGCCTCACCGCACCTGGCGTGAAGCTGCCCTCGAGGAAGTCGCTGATCGCCTTGCCCACCGCGACATCGACCCTCTTCAGCATCGATGTCAGGATATGGGGCTGCAGCTCCGCGCCTTCACCCTCCTCGGCGGCCCCGAGCACGCTCTCGTACTGGTCGGCGTCGACACCGATCGCCCACAGGAATGCGTCGTCGGTGGAGAGCTCGGCAGCGGCCCGGAACAGACCGAGACCGGAGCCCCCGGCAGCGTGATAGATCACGTCCGCACCCTGGCCGTAGAGGCCGCGAGCCGCCTCGTTGCCCTTGACCGGGTCGTTGAAGCCGGTGAAGTCGGGGACCTGAGTCAGGTAGACCGACGGCAGGATGTTGATGTCCGGGTTGGCGGCTTGGGCTCCAGCAATGAACCCAGCCTCGAACTTCTTGATCAACGGGACTTCAACACCACCGATGAACCCGATGGTGCCGGTGGTGCTCTTCAGCGCCGCCGCCACACCCACCAGGAAGGAGCCCTGCTCCTCCGAGGAGAGCATGCAACGGACGTTGGGCATCTCCACCACGGTGAAGGTGTCGTCCTGGGGGCAGTCATCGGTGATCGCGAAGGACGTGTCGGGGAACTCGGTCCCAACCCGCCATACGTTCTGAGCAAAGGCGAAGCCGTTGGCAATGATCAGCTCGTGGCCCGATTCGGCCAGAAGCCGCAGGTTCTGCTCACGGTTCTCACCACCGGCGTCCGGCGCCAGCTCCTCACCGGTGTAGCCAAAGGCCGTCTTGCCGTCGTCCCAGGCGAGCGCCGCCAGGTCGTTGAACGAGAGGTCACCACGACCACCAACGTCGAATGCCATCCCGATGAGACGGCCCTCGCCGATCATCTCGGCCGCGCTGGTCGTCGTGTCTCCGGCAGTTGTAGTCGTGTCTCCGGCGGCACTGGTGGTGGTGTCGCCACCCGCCGTCGTCGTGGTCTCGTCGCCACCGTCGGTGGCACAAGCCGCGAGAACCAGGGTCAGCGCCGCCAGGGCAGCGAAGACCCGGATAAGGGGTTTCACGCAGTCTTCCTCCATGTATGTGATTGGTCGGCAGGAGCCCCTGCCGCTCGCGGAGGTTAGTTGGCGGCCACGTCGCGGGCGAGACGGATCGGGGTCGGTTTCACCCAGTAGATCCAAGGGATGGAGACCATCGTGACCACCACTTTGAACACGATGTTGACCCAGAGGATGGTCCAGGCGACCTCGGGCTGGAATACACCGAAGATGGTGGCCAGGCCCACGAACAGTGCCGAGTCGATGGGGATGGCTACCAGATTGGAAGCCAGGACACGCCCCCACTGACGGGTGGCACCGTATCGCTCGACCCAGCGACCGTAAATGGCAGTGTCTGTCAGCTCCGACACCACCTCTGCAATGATCGAGGCGACGACGATCCCCCAAACCGGCGAGAGCACCCGGCCGAACTCGACCTGTGGGCCGGTGATCGGGTCCGAGGGGAGGGCCGAGGTGAGCCAGAACAGGCCTGCCATGGCCAGGTTCACAACTGCCGCCACGAAGATCAGGGTTCGGGCTGCAGCCTTTCCCGCCACCTTGTGCACCAGGTCGCGGAGGGTGAAGGTGAAGGGGTAGACCAGTGTCCCGGCATCGACTGCGAAACCCCCGAGGAGGACGATGCGGAGACTTGCCACGTCGGCCATCATCTGCGCCGCTACGTATGCGGAGCTCACGATCAGCAAGGTGCGCAACGGTGACCCGGCGCCGCCGGATGTCGTGTCATCCATGACGTGGATGATGACATCAAATCGACCCGTTCCACAGGGAGAATGCGATCATGGGATTCGCGGATTCGGTGGCTCGCCTTGCCGCCGAGACCCCCGCTGAGAGAAATCGCGTCGTCGATGCCCTGCGGGCAGGCTCGATCCTCGTCGTGGTGTTTGGCCACTGGTTGATGGCCGCGGTGACCGTTGTCGACGGTGAGCTGGTCCCCGGCCACCTGCTGGAGCTCGCGACCTGGACTCACCCCCTGACCTGGGTGCTGCAGGTGATGCCGGTCTTCTTCTTCGTCGGCGGGTACTCCAACGGCTTGTCCTGGAGATCGGCCCGACGCAAGGGGCAGACGTATGGCGGATGGCTGAGAGCCCGCCTCCGCCGTCTCGCACTGCCGGTTGTCCCCGTGCTCCTGTTCTGGACCGCGTTCGGCTGGCTTGCGCTCCGCGTCGGGCTGGACTGGGAGGTGCTCCAGCTCGCCTCACAGGTTGCCCTGGTCCCGACCTGGTTCTTGGCCGCCTATGTGGTGATCGTGACCTTGGCACCACCATTGCTTGCACTCTGGGAGCGGATGGGCCTGTGGTCGCTCGCCCTCGGCCTGTTACTCGCCGCCGTATGCGACCTGCTCTCGATCGCATTCGATGTGGTCCCCGTCGGATTCCTCAACTACATCCTGGTGTGGGGGACCGTCCATCAGCTGGGATACGCCTGGCTCGACGGGAAGCTCGACGGGATGGCTCGCCGGCTGGGACTGCTCGCCTTGGGCTTTCTCGCCACCCTGGCTCTGGTCGGGGCCGGTCCGTATCCGGTGGCGATGGTGGGGCTCGACACCTCCGAGATCACCAATAGCTTCCCACCGAGGGTCACCCTGGCTTTCCTCGGGATATTCCAGGTAGGCCTGGCGTTGGTGGCAGAGCGGCCCCTGCAGATCTGGCTGCAAAGGCCGCGGCCCTGGCAGCTCGTGGTCGGGGTCAACATCCAGATCATGACCCTCTATCTATGGCATCTCACTGCGATGGTCCTGGTGATCGGGGTCTCCATGCTGGCCGGGGGGATCGGGTTGGGCATCGAGCCCCTCTCGGGTGCCTGGTGGCTCACCCGACCACTCTGGTTCGCAGTGCTCGGCGTGGTCACGGTCGGGCTGATGATGATCTTCGGGCGCTTCGAGCGGCCTGCGGATGATCCTCGGCCGGCGCCCCCCGCCTGGCAACCGGTGCTGGCGGTGATCTCGATCTGCTCGGGGTTGGGCTTGCTCGCCGCGATCGGAATCGCCGACGACGACGGCCTCAACGGTTTGGTCTTGTCGCTACCGGTGATCGGGGTCGTGATCGGGGGGATCGCTCGCCTGCCCGTGTTGGAGCGACAAGCCAGTTGATCACTCGACGAACTGAATCAGGTCCGCGTTGAACTCGTAATAGCCGACCAGGGTGGGGTCGGTGACCCCTGCCCACTCCCAATGCCAAGGCTCCCGGGTCGAACGATCGCACCATGCCCAGCGGGGATGGACCCAACCGAAGCGATAGGCGTTGCCCTGCATCCACCGCATCGCTCGGTCGTTGCACCCCAGGACCCCGCCGCCATCTCCGAAATCGACAGCCCGGCCCCACCCGTGGTTGGAAGCCCCGGCACGCGCGACCGGCGGCCCGCTGCAGATCCTGGTCCGCTTGGTCCCGGTCTGGGATCTCTCACCGGTGAGCGGGTCGACGGAGTACACGTCGACCTCGGTGATCGGGCAGCGTCGGTTGTACGCCGCCTTCTGGCTCCCGTAGCTGCGATAGCAATCGACGGGGGCAAGGCGTATGCCGTCCGCCTCCGCAGCCTCCAGCATGAGTGCATACATGTAGGCAGCGTCACGCTCCAGGGTGCAGCCCCTGAAGGTCATGAGACGGTCGCTGTCCATGTCACCGTTGACGTAGCCGTCGACTTCGAGGTCGAGGCTATAAGCCTCCTCGCCTGCCGGGACATACTCGGGAGAGGCACCCGGGACCAGCGCGGCGAGGAGCGACAGTATGACTACAGCTGTGGGCATGGGGATGTGAATGAGGCCTAGCCCGTAATCGGCATAGAAAAGCGAAGCTTTAGAGGGATTTCCGCAGCGAGGTGGCCAGCGAAAAACCGACCGCACGAGCGCCGAAACCGGCCGACTTCTTGATTGCCGGCCGACTTCGCCCTCGGCGACCGCATGTCTTGATGAGTCAGGGCTTCAGCATGGGCAGCCTCGGGCGAACAGACGCCGGTCGGCCGGGTTGCACATCTCCAAGCCGGCGATCAGTCCTGCCCGGCCATCTCCACCGGTGGGGCCTCGGGGGCGGTGACCGCGTCGAAGATCAACTCCTCGTTCTCCGAATCGATGGAGACCATGATCGTCGCCCCTGCCTTGAAGTCACCGAGCAACACCCGCTCCGACAAGGGGTCTTCGAGCAGGCGCTGGATGGCGCGACGCAGAGGCCGGGCTCCCAACTCGGGGTCGTAGCCCTTGTTGCCCAGATACTCCTTGGCGTCGTCGGTGAGCACCAGATCGAGATGCTGGCTGCTCAGCTGTTCCCTGACCCGCTCCAGCATGAGGTCGACGATCTGCTTGAGCTCGGCCATCGTCAGCTCGTGGAAGACGATGATCTCGTCGAGCCGGTTGATGAACTCGGGCCGGAAATGCTTCTTCAGCTCCTCGGTGACGCGGCCCTTCATGTAGTCGTACGAGACCTCCTCGTCCTCGACATGGAAGCCGACGGCCTTCTTGTGCAGGTCGCGGGTCCCGAGGTTCGAGGTCATGATGATCACGGTGTTCTTGAAGTCGACGGTCCGACCCTGAGCGTCGGTGAGCCGCCCCTCCTCGAGGATCTGAAGCAGGGTGTTGAACACGTCCGGGTGTGCCTTCTCGATCTCGTCGAACAGCACCACTGAGAATGGCTTGCGACGCACGGCCTCGGTGAGCTGGCCGCCCTCGTCGTACCCGACGTAGCCGGGTGGTGACCCGACCAGCCGGCTCACGGTGTGCTTTTCCATGTACTCGGACATGTCGAGCTGGATGAGCGCGTCCTCCTGCCCGAACAGGAACTCGGCAAGTGCCTTTGCGGTCTCGGTCTTCCCCACCCCGGATGGGCCGAGGAAGATGAACGACCCCGACGGCCTCCGTGGGTCCTTGAGGCCGGCTCGGGTGCGACGGATCGCCTTGGACACCGCAGTAATCGCATCGTGCTGGCCGATGATCCGGCGATGGAGCTCGTCCTCCATGTGCACCAGGCGGGCGGTCTCCTCTTCTGTGAGTCGATGCACCGGGATCCCGGTCCACTGGGCGAGAACCTCGGCGATCTCCTCCTCGTCGATCACCCAACCGGACTCGGATCCATCTGCCTCCTTCTGGGCCCGCGCCAGGAGCAGGTTTCGCTCTTCGTCCCGGAGGGTGGAGGCCCGCTCGTAGTTCTCACGGGCAACCGCGTCCTGCTTGTCACGGCGGACATTGGACAGCTTTTCGTCGATGGCGGTGATCTCGGGGACGTCGGATGTGCGATGGATGCGGGTGCGACTCCCGGCCTCGTCGATGAGGTCGATCGCCTTGTCGGGCAGGAAGCGGTCCGACAGATAACGGTCGGCGAGATTGGCGGCGCTGACGATCGCCTGATCCGTGAAGCGGACCGAGTGGTGGGCTTCGTAGCGGTCCTTGAGGCCGAGCAAGATCTGGATCGTCTCGCTGACCGAAGGCTCCTCGACCTGGATCGGCTGGAAGCGCCGCTCCAGAGCGGAGTCCTTCTCCAGATACTTGCGATATTCCTCGAGGGTGGTTGCCCCGACGGTCTGCAACTCCCCCCGGGCCAGCATCGGCTTGAGGATCGATGCGGCGTCGATGGCGCCCTCTGCCGCCCCGGCGCCGACCAGGGTGTGGATCTCGTCGATGAAGAGCACGATGTCGCCCCGCGACTTGATCTCCTTCAGCACCTTCTTCAGGCGCTCCTCGAAGTCGCCGCGGTAGCGGGAGCCGGCAACGAGAGCGCCGAGGTCGAGGGAGTAGAGGTTCTTTCCCTGGAGGTTCTCGGGAACCTCCTTGGCGACGATGCGCTGGGCCAGACCTTCCACGATCGCCGTCTTGCCCACACCCGGCTCGCCGATGAGCACCGGGTTGTTCTTGGTGCGCCTGGAGAGGATCTGCATGACCCGCTCGATCTCCCTGATCCGCCCGATCACGGGATCGAGCTTGCGCTCCCGGGCGAGCTGGGTGTAATTGCGGCCGAACTGGTCGAGCACCGTCGACCCGCCAGCAGCGGACTCACGAGTCCCCGAGCCGGAAGGCTCTGCCGAGTGCTCCTCGCCGCCCCCGGGCCCGGACAGAAGCTGGATCACGGTCTGGCGCACCTTTTGCAGCTCGGCGCCGAGCTGTTGCAGGACCTGGGCGGCTACGCCCTCGCCCTCCCGGATCAGACCGAGGAGGATGTGCTCGGTACCGATGTAGTTGTGACCGAGCTGCAGGGCCTCTCTCAGGCTGAGCTCGAGCACCTTCTTGGCCCGCGGGGTGAACGGGATGTGGCCGGAGGGCGACTGCTGGCCCTGGCCGATGATCTTGACCACCTCGTCTCGGACCGAAGCGAGGTCGATGTCGAGGCTCTCCAGTGCCTGGGCGGCTATGCCCTCACCCTCGTTGAGCAGACCGAGCAAGATGTGCTCGGTGCCGATGTAATTGTGGTTGAGGTGGCGCGCTTCTTCCTGGGCCAGAACGACGACCCTGCGGGCTCTGTCCGTGAAACGCTCAAACACCTGTCACTCCCAAGCCTGACATACGCAACTTTACCACCGGGCCGCTCTTCGCTTCCTGGAGCCTTTCCACCATCCCGTCCGTAATACCATCGTCATCTGTGGACGATCTCCAAAGTCTGATCGATGTTCCCCGGATTTGGGGGTCAATGTCACGAGTCGAGATCCGGCTGCTCGAGGCTGCCTCCGCCGACGACGCCTATCTGACCAAGATCGCCCAGCACCTCCTCCTCGCCGGCGGCAAGAGACTCCGCCCACTGCTCTCCCTTCTCGCAGCCGAGTTCGGCCCCGACGCGGGAAGCCATCGCCCGGTGGAAGCCGGCGTGTCCGTCGAGCTGATCCACGTCGGTTCGCTCTACCACGACGACGTCATCGACGAGTCGGACACCCGGCGCGGGGCCCCTTCGGTCAACGCCAACTGGTCCAACAGTGTGGCCATCCTCGCCGGCGACTTCCTCATGGCCCGCGCCTCCGAGGTCGCAGCCACTCATCTCTCTCAGGAATCGGTTCGCCTGCTCGCTGCCACCTACGCCGAGTTGGTGGAAGGGCAGACCAAGGAACTGCAGCTCGTGGGGAACTTGGAGCACGACATCGACGAGTACCACCAGGTGATCGGTGGCAAGACCGCCTCCCTGATCCGAACCTCGGCCCGTCTCGGCGCCCTGGCCGCCGACGCCTCACCCGGGGTCGTCGAGGCCCTCTCCTCGTGGGCCTGGGAGGTGGGAATGGTGTTCCAGATCGCGGACGACGCCCTCGACTTGGTCGCCGACGAGGAGACCATCGGAAAGCCTGCAGGCTCCGATATCAGGGAAGGCACATTCACCGCACCCGTCCTCCTCGCGTCGCGAGGCCCGGAAGGCGATCGGATCCGGCATCTCCTCGGGGGGCCGATGCCTTACTCGGACGGCGCGGTCGAAGAGGTGATCGACCTGGTGCGCTCCGGAGGTCACATCGAAGAGTCGCTGGAGGGCGCCACCCGGAGGCTTGCGGTGGCAACCCAGGCGCTGGCCACACTCGACCCGGGCCGCCCCCGGGAGATCCTGGAGGAGCTGGGCACCTACCTGCTGCAAAGGGTGGACACCGCACGGGCTGGTTGATTGCTGGCCGACTTCGCCCTCGGCAACAACAAGCCACCTCGTGTTCGTGGTCGCGCCGTTGGCAGCCTCGGGCGAACAGACGCCGGTCGGCCAGGTTGCGGATCGCGGTCGGCGGAAAATGGAAGAGCACCTTCGAGAAGCAGCCGGCAATCAGAGCGGCCGGAGGGTCGGGAACAGGATGACCTCCCGGATGTGATGCTGGTCGGTGAGCAGCATCACCAGCCGGTCGACGCCGATTCCAAGGCCGCCGGTCGGGGGCAACCCGTATTCCAAGGCCATGAGGTAGTCCTCGTCGACGGGATGGGCCTCTTCGTCACCAGCCTCCCGGGCAGCAGCTTGCTCCTCGAAGCGGGCCCTCTGGTCGTCTGGGTCGTTGAGCTCGCTGAACGCATTGGCGTATTCCGATCCGGCGATCACCAGCTCGAAACGGTCGGCGAGGCGGGGATCTTCCTGATTGCGCCGGGCCAGAGGCGAGACCTCGACCGGAGGATGGGTGACGAACGTCGGCTCCCAGATCCGCTCTTCGACAACCGCCTCGTAGATCTCGGCGATGAGCCGCCCGGGCGACCAGTCGTCTGAAGCCTCGACTCCGGCACCCCGCGCCGCTTCGAGCAGCGTCGGCAGTGGGGTGTCGAGATCGACTGCGTCACCGAGCTCCTCCGACACCAGTTCGGTCATCCGTGCCCTGCGGTAAGGAGGTGTCAGGTCGATAGGGCGTCCCTGAAAGTTGATTTGGGTGGCCCGCTTCACTCTCATGGTGACCGCGGCGAACACCTCCTCGACCAGGGTCAGGATCTCTCGATAGTCGGCAAACGCCTGGTAGGCCTCCAACATTGTGAACTCGGGGTTGTGAGTGGAGTCGATCCCCTCGTTGCGGAAGATCCTCCCGATTTCGAACACCCGCTCCATCCCGCCCACCACCAGCCGCTTCAGGTAGAGCTCGGTGGCGATCCGGAGGTACATGTCCATGTCGAGCGCTTGATGCTCGGTCCGGAAGGGGCGGGCCATGGCGCCGGTCGCCTGCGGAAGCAAGATCGGGGTGTCCACTTCGACGAATCCCCGCTCCTCGAACTGACGCCGGAGCTCGGAGACGATCACCGATCGGGCCAAGGCGACCTCGCGCGCCTCGTCGTTGACCATCAGGTCCAGATATCGGTGGCGGCTCCTCAGTTCGACATCGCTCAACCCGTGCCACTTGTCGGGGAGGGGTCGCAGCGACTTCTGAAGCAAGACCAGGTTGGTGACCTTGATGCTGAGCTCGCCCTTGCGAGTGGTCATCACCACTCCTTCGGCGCCCAGCCAGTCACCCAGGTCGGCAGCTTCGAAGAGGTCGGCTACCTCGTCGCCCGCATCGCCTCGGTCGACGAGTAGTTGGATGGTGCCGCTCCGATCGCGCAGGGAGCCGAACTGGAGCTTGCCGAACGACCGATGCAGCATCAACCGTCCGGCAACCGAGGCCTCGACATCTGTCTGCTCTCCCGGGCCGAGATCTCCGAACCGCTCGTGCAGGGATGCCGCCAGGTCGGAGCGTTCGAACCGGTGCGGGTAGCCCCCGGCGTCGAGGATTGCTTGATGACGCTCGCGGCGTTGCACAGCCTGGGAAGCAGGCTCCTGTTCGGCATGGTCGGTCATCGGGTTCGCTGATCCTGGATCAGCGCAGGGTACCGAGCCGGCTGGGAGCATCGAGGATGAGGCCTCGGTCCGGCACGAACCGGTCGTTGACGACGTCGATCGCGATGTTGTCGATCAAGCGCACCGACCCCACGGTGGCCGCCACAGCCAGGACCGCCGAGCGATCGAGCGTCTCGATCGGGACCATGGTGTCCTGGGTAGCGAGCATGACGTAGTCGGCGTCCAGTCTCTTTACCGACTTCTGAACCGTGGACTCCAGGCGATCGCCACGACGCTCGCCGGCGTCGATCTGCTCCGCTGCCTGGAACAATCCGCGACTGATCGCCAGGGCATGCTCCCGCTCCATGCGTCCCAGGCGCACGTTCCGACTGCTGAGTGCGAGCCCGTCAGGCTCACGTACCACCGGGGCGTCGACGATCTCCACAGGGAAGCGGAGATCTCTCGCCATCGCCCGGAGCACCGCCAGTTGCTGGGCATCCTTACGCCCGAACATGGCGACATCGGGCCGCAAACCGGCAAAGAGCTTGGCGACCACGGTGGCCACCCCGACGAAGTGCCCGGGGCGGTGCCTTCCCTCCATCTCCTGGGAGACCCGACCCACTTCGACCACCGTGGACCAGCCCTCGGGATAGACCTCGTCGGTGTCGGGGACGAACAAGACGTCGACCGCGTGCTCCTCGGCGAGCTTCGCGTCACGATCGACATCCCGGGGATATGCATCGAAGTCGTCTGGATCGTTGAACTGGGTCGGATTGACATACAGGGACACGACCAGTGTGTCGCACTGGGGTCGAAGCAGATCCATGAGGGCCAGGTGTCCCTCGTGGAAGAACCCGAGAGTGGGGAGGAGGCCGACCCGCCCCGAATACAGGTCCCGAGACTCGTCGAAGGTGGGGATCAGCTCCATTCGCCGATCTCATCCGACCGGCCGGCGCGAATCGCCGTCGCCTCGGCCATGAGGCGAAACTGCCGCCCAACCTCCTCCGAAACCTGGCTGGCGACCTCGAGGTGGCCCTGGACCGTGAGGGTGTCCCCCCGAGCGATCGGCCCGGTGAGGGCGGCGGCACCCCGCTCGAAGTAGTTGGCGACGGCTCGCTCGACGAGCGGCCGTGCCACCCGGGGGTCGATTCCGGCATCAGCGAACAGATCACCGGCGACTGCCAGGGACGTGATCACGAAGTTGGCCGCGGATGCGGCTGCAGCGTGATAAGCCGGTCGCATGGAGTCGTCGAGGCGGAAAGGCTCCATACCCAGGGAGAGGCCAAACCGAGTCAGTAGCTCCACCGAGGGCTCGTCACCGTCGATTCCGACAAAGGAGCCGGCGAGCGCCCCTGCTCCCGATACCGGGTCGGGAAGCGTCTGCAGCGGGTGGAATCCCCCGACGTGCAGCCCGCGATCGGCAAGAGGGGCGAGGGCGCCGATGGGGACGAACCCCGAGAGATGCGCGGCGACCCCGACCGAGGCGACGCGGTCGGAGATCGAATCTGCAACCTCAACGATCGCCTCGTCGCTGACCGCGATCAGGAGCAGGTCGGCGTCGGGGAATGGGAGTCCATCTGCCAGCAAAGGGCCGTAATCGGTAGCTCCAGAGCGAGAGATGACTGCTGCGACCTCATGGCCGGCGTCGACAGCGGCCAGCGCGATCGATCCGCCGGCCCGGCCCGGGCCGACGATCAGGAGACGCATCGGATACCGGTGCCTGACACTGACGTCGAGAGTAGTGCCCGGCCCGGATCGACTTCAGGCCCGGTCTTCCCGCAGTTGCTCGGGGGTGATCACCGGCCAGTTTGAGTCCATCTCGGACTTCATCTCGTGGTAGTCGTCCCGTCTCTTCCAGAACTTCGTCTTCCATACCCGGAATCTCCGCCGCTTCGGCTCGGACAAGGGTTGGAGTGGGTCGTGCTCTCCGCCACCGCGGACCTCGGGCAGTCCGGCGACTTCGTCCGGGTCATCCACCATGTGAAGCAGTTGGTGGGTGTGATGCCGAACCTGGCGGTGTTGTTGCGTGCGGTCGTTGCGCGTCGGGCGGCTCTCGTTGTAACCGGGGATGCCCTGGCGATGCTCTCTCGACCGTTTTGCCATCTGGATCGTTCCTCCTGTTCCGGGACGTGCTCGTCGATCAGTCCGAGGAACGGGGGGCCACGGCCACAACCCATAAGTGGAAACTAGCACAGCGCGGAGAAGACGGAAGACGAGGTGATTTCCTCAGATGAGGAATGGAATCATGCGCTTCGGCACCCGGCGCAGGTATGCCGAGTACTCGGGGTAGGTGATGCGCAGCAATCGCTCCTCGTAGCCTGCCTTGGCCCAGTAGAACCCGAATAGGCCGAGGCTGAGCAGCGCGGCCAAGGCGCTCGAGAATGCCAGCGAGAGCCCTATGAACATCAGTGAGATCCCGCTGTAGATCGGGTGCCGAACCCAGCGGTAGGTCCCGTCCTCGACCATCGACGCTCCTGGCGCCGGCTGGGGCAGCGGGATGAGGGCGCTGCCGAGGACTCGAGCCGAGACCACTGTGAAGAAGCCCCCCGCCGTGAGCAGCAGCACCCCGACCATCCGGTGGGCAGGGACATCGCCTTCTGGAAGTGACCCCGTCCCCACCAGGGCGAGAAGAATGCCGACGATGATCGCCATCTGGGCGACTACCCAGTAGCGGCCACTGTCTGCTCGATCGCCTCCCAGCCAGTCTCGCTCCAGGAGGTCGACGTCCTGCTCGGCCACTGCGTTGAGGGCCGCGAAGGCAGTGTCTCCGGCCCCGACCGGGGCATCGGGCCAGATCTCGTTCAGCGGTTCGAGCACGAATCTGCGCTCCCGAGCCCTGGGATGAGGCACCTCCAGCTCGGAGGTGCGCAGCTCGGGACCATCGCTGGCAACGATGTCGAGATCCAGCGTTCGCGGCCCCCAGTGCTCGACGCGCTCCCGCCCATGAATGACTTCTATCTCGGCGAGCCCTGCGAGTAGGGCGCGGGGGTCGAGGCTGGTGTCGACGATGACAACGGAGTTGAGGTAGGGCCCCTGGTCGGGGCCGCCAACGGGAGCTGTCTCGTAGAGCCCAGCCACTGCCGAGACGTCGCCCAACCGGCGAATCTCGGAAATTGCTTGGCGCAGGTGGCCGATCCGATCGCCCAGGTTGGAGCCCAAGGCGATGGCAAAGCGAGTCATCTCGCCCGATCGACCGTCACTGCGACGTCGCCGAACTTCTCCGCGATTGGAGCCTGAGGCTTGTGGACGGTCACCATGACTCTCTCTACCCGTGCGTCTTCGAGCACAATCCCGGCCACACCCTCGGCGACGGTCTCGATCAGGTTGTGGCTCTCCCCGGCAACCTTGAAATGGATCTTTCGCACCAGGTCGCCATAGTCGACGGTGTCGGACACGTCATCCGAGGCGGCCGCCCTCGAGGTGTCGAGAAAGATGCGCACGTCGACGACGAATGGCTGGTTCCTGGTCTTTTCCTGCGAAAGGACCCCGTGACGGGCCCACACCTCGATGCCGGTGAGGTCGATTCGATCGGTCACGAATCGACGGTGGCGGGGATCAGTGATCTCCCCTCCGGGCCGAGCGCCCTCCCCAAGATCTGCTGGATGACTGCAAGCGCCAGGATGGGGTCCTTGACCAGCCCGGAGACGACGAGATAACCACCGAGGAGCCCACCGACTGTGTCATCGATGGTCTCCCGATGCACCAGGACCTTGGCCCGGCTCTTGGTCATCGCCTTGGCGAGAGCCTCGAAGAAGGCTTCGACTTCTGCCGACTCGAGATCGTTGGCGACCGGGACCGAGAAGGTCGACATACCGGCCTCGCGATATGCGAGCAGGTTCTGATTGCCGGGAAGCATGGAGACGACCGAGTTGATCCCTGCCTCCTCGACCAGCCAGGTGATCTCCTCTTCCCGCCGCACCCGCCGGTGCTGGAAGCCGGAGCCTCCCACCCTCTCGGACACGGCCAACCGATCGGCGATGACCCACGTGAAGCCACGTGGCTTCAGTCCGGCGACCATTCTTCCCATTGCTGTGGAGCCACGATAGTGGCGGCCAGCCTCAGCGCTGCCATCGATCCCGCAACATCGTGGACCCTGAAAATCCGGGCTCCGCGCTCGAATCCGAGGGCAGTGGTGACCGCGGTTAGGCCGTCACGTTGTGACGGGACGTCGATTCCGCCCAGCTTTCCGAGGAACGACTTGCGAGACGCCCCCAGGACCACCGGATAGCCGATCGCCGCGAGAGCGTCGATTCCAGCGAGAAGCTCCAGGTTGTGGATCACGGACTTGCCGAACCCGAGGCCCGGATCGATGGCAATCGACCGGGGTGACACGCCAACGGCCTCCAGGCTCCGGGCCCGCTGCTCGAGAAAGTCGGCGACCTCGATGACGACGTCGTCGTAGGCGGGGGCCTGCTGCATCGTGGTCGGGGTGCCCTTCATATGCATCAGGACCACGCCGACACCGGTGCTGGCCACCAGCTCCGCCATCCCGGTCGCCGAGCAGGCGGTGACGTCGTTGAGCACGACCGCCCCGCTCTCGATCGCGGCGCCGGCGACCTCGGGCTTCGAGGTGTCGATCGATACCAGGATCCCTGATGCGCTCAGCCTCTCCACTACCGGGATCACTCGTCCCATTTCCAATTCGGCGGGGACCGGCTCGGCTCCAGGCCGGGTCGACTCTCCCCCGACATCGATCAACCGAGCCCCGGCGGCCGACATATCGGCTGCGGCGCGGACCGCAGCGTCTGGCTCCAGGTGAAGCCCGCCATCGGAGAACGAGTCAGGGGTGACGTTGAGGACCCCCATGAGAACACCTCGCGACAGGTCGAGCTCGTGACCTGCGACCGTCCACACATCTCCCATCCCTGAAACGTAAACGGAATTGGGGAAGCGCGAGTGAGGCGTGCTAGCGGGTGGTCCCAAATAGCAGCGACATCGCCTCGGCGCGCGTCGCCGGGTTGGTGTGCATGATCCCCCGGACTGCGGAGGTGACCGTCTTCGCCCCCGGCTTTCGCACCCCTCGCATCGACATGCAGAGGTGCTCGGCCTCGATCACCACCATGACACCGAGCGGCTCCAGTCGCTCGCTCAGGGCATCGGCGACTTGGGCGGTCAACCGCTCCTGCATCTGGGGCCGCCGGGCGTAGCCCTCGACCAGGCGTGCCAGCTTGGAGAGTCCGGTGACGCGTCCCTTGGGCATGTATGCGACATGTGCCTGACCGTGAAACGGGACGAGGTGGTGCTCGCACATCGAATAGAACGGGATCTCCCTGACCATCACGATTTCCTGATAGTGCTCTTCGCCGAAGAACGCATCGATGTCATCGCCGGGCTCACGATGCAGTCCATCGAAGACCTCGCTGTAGAAGCGAGCCACCCGCTCCGGGGTGTCGATGAGCCCCTCCCGATCAGGGTTCTCGCCCAACGCCTCGAGGATCTCGCGAACTGCCTTTTCGATACGAGCCTGGTCTATGCCATTCATCGCAAGAGAAAATAGGCGAAACCACTCTGGATATTCCAGGGGAATCGGTCTCCTTGACAAGAGAGGACCATGACATTAAGTTTGACATCACTACGACATCACGATGATGTCGAAAGGGAGATGTGGAAATGTTCTGGATAAGAAGCGCCGATCGAATCGAAACCGAGCTTGCGGACCGGATCCGGCGTCAGGCCCCCGGCACCTGATGCATCTCGACCACTCGTTCATCGCAATCGAGACCGCGGTCGACAATCAGGTCCGGATCGGGGCCCCCGAGCTGGCCGAGGTGGCAAACGAGTTGTTGCTCGCACTGCGCCCTGCATTGGAACAGACCCTGCTCGGTGTCGTCGAGGAGGCCGCTGCCGAGGTATCGGCCCAACTCGTCGGACAGCGTGTCGACGTCCGCCTCGAAGGCGGCAAGCCGACCCTGGTGGTGGTCGAGGAACGCACGGGTCGATTCCACGACAACGAGGAATTGGAAGCGAGGGTGACCCTGCGTCTCCCCAACTCTCTGAAGACCCTCATCGAAGAGTCGGCCTCTTCGGCCGGTGACTCTATGAACGGGTGGGTCGTCGACGCCCTTCGCACCCGAGCCGGGCGGCGGGTCCCCGGGGCACACGTCGAGGAGACCTTTGACCTGTGATCGAGCAGACCTTCGAGATAGGCAGCTCACCCCGACTCATTGCCGAGATCGGGTCCGGATCACTCGAGATCAGCCAAGGCCCGGGGCACACGATCGCGGTGCACATAGAGGGAGGGCGGGACCGAGCCGTGGAGGTGGCTCAAAGTGGGGACACAGTAAGCATCCGCCGGCCCCGGGAGCAGGGATGGGCCAGTCGCGGAGCGAGCACTCGGGTCCGTGCCGAGGTTCCTGCCGGCACCTCGGTGAGCGTCACGACCGCGTCCGGGAAGGTTGCCAGCTCCGCCCAACTCGGAGAAGTGTCGATCGACTCTGCGTCCGGCGACATCGCCCTGGGCGAGGTGGAAGCGGCCAAGATCAAAACCGCCAGCGGCGACGTAGCCATTCGCGCGGTCAACGGTGAAGCAACCTTGCGCACCGCTTCCGGGGACGTGAGGATCGGGAATGCGTTCAGCCGACTAGAGGTGACAACTGCATCGGGCTCCGTCGACGTAGCAACAGCCGGGGAGAGTGTGGCCTCGTCCGCCTCTTCCGGGGACCTGACGATCGCCCGTTTCGAAGGCAGCGATCTAGACCTCAGGTCGGTGTCGGGGAATATCAGGGTGGGTATCCCACAGGGCACCAGGGTGGCCCTCGATGCCAGGTCACTGTCCGGGGTGATCCGGCTCCCCGAGCGGGCACCGCAGGCCGGGGGCGGGAGCGGAAGATCGGTGCGGGCCGGAATCCGCACCGTGTCCGGCGACATAGAGATCCGTCGGGTCGATTGACACGTCTCCCGCCGGAACCCGAGTGAGAGACCCTGTCAGGCGCCGGCGTCGGCAGGCCGGCCCTTGGGGCGCAAGCTTCTCTTCAGTCGCAGCGACTCGGTGACCTTCTCCTTCTCCTCATCCTCGACCTCGACTGCCGCCGCAATCTCCTCGCGCGGCTGGGGGAGGATCGGGTTCTCGGGGTATTTGATCCGCATCGAGCCCTCACCGCTGTGCACCCACTTCGGAACATCGGCGAACAGCTCTGCCACCTCATCGGGGCCGACCGTCTCACTCTCGAGAAGGGCCTCGACCATCCGTTCCATCGCGTCCTGGTGGCGCTCGATCACCGAACGCGCCTCGACGTGGGCGGCGACGATCAGCTTGCGGACCTCTTCGTCGACCTTGGCGGCGACCTCGTCCGAATAGTCCTGCTGTCGCGAGTAATCCCGACCAAGAAACACCTCGGCGTTGGGCTTCCCGTATTGCATCGGGCCCAACTCATCGCTCATCCCGTACTCCATGACCATCCGCCTGGCGATCGCAGTCGCCTTCTCGATGTCGTTGGCGGCGCCGGTTGTGGGGTCGGCGAAGATGATCTCCTCCGCGGTCCGACCTCCCAGGAGCATCGCCAATTGGTCCACGAGCTCGGACCGTCGCACCAGGTACTTGTCGTGGGTGGGCAGAGCCAGGGTGTGGCCCAGGGAGCGACCTCTGGCAACGATCGTCACCTTGTGCACCGGATCGGAGTTGGGGAGGGCGAATCCGACCAGAGCGTGCCCGGTCTCGTGATAGGCGATGAGCTTGCGCTCCTCCTCGGTCATCACCTTCGCCTTGCGCTCGGGGCCGGCGATTACGCGGTCGATCGCCTCCTCGAGCTCCAGCATCGAAACCTCTTTCTTGTGCCGGCGGGCCGTGAGCAGGGCCGCCTCGTTGATCAGATTGGCCAGATCGGCTCCGGTGAAACCGGGGGTGCGCCGGGCAAGTACTCCGAGGTCGATCTCCTTGGCCAAGGGCTTGCCCTTGGAATGGACTTCGAGGATCGCCTTGCGGCCTTCGATGTCCGGGGCGTCGACGACGATCTGGCGGTCGAATCGGCCCGGTCGGAGCAGGGCAGGGTCGAGGATGTCCGGCCGGTTGGTTGCGGCCATGACGATGACACCGGTATTGCCCTCGAACCCGTCGAGCTCGACTAGCAGTTGGTTCAGGGTCTGCTCACGCTCGTCATGCCCACCGCCGAGGCCGGCTCCGCGGTGACGTCCGACGGCGTCGATCTCGTCGATGAACACGATGGCGGGCGCGCTCGATTTGGCCTGCTCGAAGAGGTCGCGAACCCTGGCTGCGCCAACGCCGACGAACATCTCGACGAAGTCGGAGCCCGATATCGAGAGGAAGGGGACTCCGGCCTCACCGGCCACCGCCCTGGCCAGAAGCGTCTTGCCGGTTCCGGGAGGGCCGAACAGGAGCACACCCTTGGGGATCTTGGCCCCCATCTGGCGGTAGGGATCGGGGTTGGCCAGGAAGTCCTTGATCTCCTCGAGCTCCTCCTTGGCCTCCTCGAGGCCTGCCACGTCGTCGAAGGTGACCTTGGGTTGCTCCTTCCCGACGAGCTTGGCCCGGGACTTGCCGAACTGCATCACTCGGTTCCCGCCACCTTGCATCTGCATGAAGATGAACACCATGAACCCGAGCAGGAACAGCCAGGGCAGGAAGCTGATGAGCAACTCCCAGAACCCGGGTGGCTCAGGATCGGAGCTGACGGCGGTGCCCGAGGCCAGGATCTGCTCGGTTATCTGACCTTCCGATCCCTCCGGATAGCTGGCCACCACGTCCCAGACGTCTTCGCTGCCGGCATCACCGGCCTCGGCCCTCCCCTGAACCTGGTTGGATCGGGCCAGGATCTGAACCTCGGCGAAATCGCCGGCCTCGACCTGCTCCATGAAGCCGGACAGCGGGACCTCTTCCGGGCCCGAAACCTGGTCGAACCACCACTGGGCAAGGACAGCCAGCAGGATGATGGACAACCCGTAGACCACCAGTGTGCGCAAAGTGCGATTCACAGATACCTCAGTTCGAGTGGACCCGTCGAGGGGCCAATGTTACGGGACTCACCTGGATAGTCATCCCTAGACATCGGGCCCCATCACTCCAACGTAGGGGAGGTTTCGATACTTCCCGGCGTAATCGAGCCCGTAACCCACCACGAACTCGGGCCCGATGGGGAACCCGACGTACTTGACGTCGATCGGGACCCTCTGGATTCCCTGCTTCAGGAGTAGCGCCGCGATCTCGAGCGATGCCGGCTTGCGAACGTTGAGACTCTTCATCAGATAGTTCAAGGTGAGCCCGGAGTCGATGATGTCTTCGACGATCAGGACATGGCGACCTTCGATTTCCTCGTCGAGGTCCTTGAGGATGCGAACCACGCCGGAAGTCTGGGTGGAGGCCCCGTACGAGGAGACGGCCATGAAGTCGAACTCGACCGGGAGGTCGATGTGACGTGCCAGGTCGGCCATCACCATGAAGGCACCGCGCAGCACCCCGACCAGGAGCAGATCCTGGCCCGCATAGTCATCGGTGATGTGCTTGCCCATCTCCGAGAGCTTGGAGTCGATGTCTTCGGCGGTGATCAGGGGCTTGATGTCCATCCAGATTCCTCGGTGGCGATGACCGAAAGGTAGCCGGTGGTCGCCGGCTCATACCAAGCCACGGGGTAGCGCTTCACCCAGGGAACCCAAGCGAGGTCGCCATCTGCCTCCACCACCACTCCCTGCTCCGATTCCTTGGCGACCAGATCCGCCGTGGGGTCGAAAATGGCCCATGACGTTCCCAGGGGGGCAACCTGGCAGACCACGTCCAACCGCTGCACCTCGAGCACGGCTCCACCCAGCTTGTGCCGCCCCGGGACCAAGGTGACCTCGTCGGCAAGCTGCCGATCATCGAAATCAGGGCCGAGGGAGAGCATCGGCCCGGATCGGGCCGCCACCAGCCCACCCTGCAGCTCCTCCCGCGGTGAGTCACCGAGCACGACGCGCCACACTCTCTCCATTTCCTCGGAGCTCAGCCCGGGATGGTCCCGAAAGCGCTCCACCATCCGGGAGAGGACACGGCCGGCCAGTGCCCGATCGATGGTGGCGACCGCTCCCACTGCGATTCTCGTCTCCCGTTCGTCATGGATGACTCCCAACTCCCCGGCCTGCCGGTCGAGATACTCGGACTCGGAGCTCACGTTCTCCGCCATCCGCGCCAGGCTCGGCACGAGTTGAGGGTTGAACCGTGCCAGCCCCGGCAGCACTTCCCGGCGTATCGAATTCCGGGTCAGCTCCGGCGCCTCGTTCATCGGGTCGTCGGAGAATGGGAGCCCGGCAAGCGCAGCAAGCTCGCGAGTTTCGGAGCGGGCGACGTCGAGCATCGGGCGATAGACGTTTGGAGCCCGGAACCAGGGGATGCCGGCCAGACCCCTGAGCCCGGTGCCGCGGAGGAGGTTCATCATCACGGTTTCCGCCTGGTCATCGCGGGTGTGGGCCACGAGTGCGACTTCACCCGGCCCTGTCGACTCGTGCAGCGCCTGGTAACGCGCCGACCTTGCCTGACCTTCGGGCGAGGCCCCGGATGCCACCGACACACCCACCACTTCGAGAGCCAGGCCGAGGATCGACGCTATCCGACGCGCTGCTGATTCCATTGGCTCGCTGAACTCCAGCCCGTGGTTGACGTGCAGCGCACGAACCGGATGGCCACCACCGGAGAGCATGAAGGCGAGGGCGGCCGAGTCGGCCCCGCCCGAGAGAGCGACTACGAAGTTGCCGTCGGGAAGTCGGAGCTTGTCCTCGATCCGTGCGGAGAGAGTCGTCAGGCGACGCGTGTCAACCACTGTCGGGGATGCTCGATCTCGGCGAGCGTCGGGAGGCTCCCCACCCCACGGAAGGCAAGAGTGACGGTTTCCCAACCCGCCTCGTTTTCGACCGCCTTGATGAACCGTTCCCCCATGCGGTACTGGTTCAGTTTCATCTCGAGACCGGTGACCCTGAAGAAGGCTGCAGTCCGCTTGTCTTGGCGGCGGTTCTTCAATATCCGGCTCATACGCTCTTGGGATCGGAGGTGTTGGTGCCCGACCCGGTCCATCACCACATGACCATGGCCTTCGAGGAGCGACATGAGCGCCTGGACCTTGTCGATGACCAGCCGCTGCTCGGAGGTGGCGAACAGACCGAGGAGCCCGCGCTCGTCGAGCAGGGTGGCGCCCTGGTCCTTGCGTGTCATCAATTCGCCGAGCACCCGGCTGAGGCGACCCGGTTCCGCAGTTGACTGCTCCACGAGTTCCGTGACGAGGCCCAGGAAGTAGTCGCGCAGCCAGGAAACACCCTGGAACTGGGCGCGATGGGTCAATTCGTGGAGTGCGACCCAGAATCTGAACTCGGACGGTCGGAACTGATGAGTGCGCTCCATCTGCATGATGTTGGGCCCGACGTAGGCGACGACATCGCCGTCCTCACCGGTGGGCAGGACCAACTCGTATTGCCCGAGCACTCTCCTGGCCAGGACACCGAGCACCGCTGTCACCTCTGCCTGCATGACACGGCCGGCGAATGCCGCCGCCCCTCTTCCGCCGGGACCGGACTCGGCAACCTTCTCCGCGATCTTGCGATTTGCAGGCTCCATGAGGTGGGAAAAGCTCGCGACGTTGCGCTCCACCCATTCCGGGCGACCGATGACCAGGGTGCCGGGCTCACCGGGCAGTTGCAGCCCTGTGGCCTCCGGAACAAGCTCGGACACCCGCGTCGTTAGATCGCTCATCTCGGCCTCGAGGGCCGCCATGTGATAGGTCCCGGCCAGCGGGTAGGTGCCGGCGATACGGCCGGCGATGCGACCCCCTCCCGGGCGCGGGTAGCTGGTCACTCCTCGACGATTCGGTACCGCCGCCGCACCACCCTGGTGAAGTACTGAACGCAGGTGATGACCACCACCAGGACCGCGAGGGCGATCGCCGTCGGCACCATGTAGCGATAGGTCCAGTCCGGAAGGGGCTCGGTGGTGCTTGGAGTGGTTACCGGAACGGCTGGCTCGAAATCGACAGTGGGAGCGGGCTCCTCGGCGACCGTGGTTGCTGTCTCCTCAGGGCCTTCAGTGGCGAACACCGGGGGTGCGTACCAGAACCAGAGCCAGACCAGGATCACCAGGATGAAGAGGAGGAGACCGGCCATCCGACGCAGGGCCTGCATACCCGCGCAGCCTACATCCAGGTGGTGACGCCGGCCAAGATCACCGGTCGCCGACCGACTCCCGGGCCAGGGCGGTCCGCAGCCTCTCGATGAACTCGGGGGGGACCTCCTCGGCGAGTCGTTCCCGGACGACCACTTTGAGGCGGACCTCGAACTCGTAGATGTCGAAACAGCCGGTGCATTCGACGAGATGGGCACGGATCCGCTCGGAGTCGGCGGACTCCATCTCACGGTCGAGATATTGATAGAGGTTGGTCAGTGCCTCGTCGCAATGATGGCCACTCATGGTTTCTCCACATCCGTGGGCACGAGACCCCGGTTCTCCGCAAACTCCCACAACCGCCGTTGCAGCGCCTTTCTTCCCCGATGTAGGCGCGACATCACGGTACCGATCGGGATATCGAGGATGTCGGCGATCTCCTTGTAAGAAAATCCTTCGAGGTCGGCGAGGAGGACGGGGATCCTGAAGTTCTCGGGCAGCTCCTCCACCGCCTGCTTGATATCCGACTCGACGAGCCCGTCGAGCACCCGATCCTCGGTGGTGCGGGCGGCCTCCGCCGACTCCTCGGAGCCGATCCGCCGGTATAGGTAGAGGTCCTCCACCGCTCCCAGGTCGACCTCCGAGGGGCGGCGCGACTCCTTCCGGTAGTTGTTGATGTAGGTGTTGGTCAGGATCCGATAGAGCCAGGCCTTGAGGTTGGTCCCCTCCTCGAAGGTGTGATACGCCCGGTAGGCCTTGAGGAATGTCTCCTGGACCAGGTCCTCGGCGTCGGAGGGGTTGCGGGTCATCCGCATCGCGGCACTGAACAGCTGTCGGGTGTACTGGAGAGCGTCGCGTTCGAAGTCGGCCTGGTCCGCCATTGCGCCGGGACGGTACAGGTCCAATGTCGCTTCGCAGCTATCCGTGGCCTGTTGGAGCCGGAGAGGGGAGTCGAACCCCTGGCCTAGCGCTTACGAAGCGCTTGCTCTACCACTGAGCTACTCCGGCGGGAGAGCTGTAATCGTAAGGGGGACGCCAATGTTGAGCCAGGCAAGGGACCACCGTGATATCCCCCCACCCCCGTCTCGCCCCGTCTCGTCCCGTTCTCGCGCCCCGTTCTCGGCCTATAGGTCGATAACGGCGCGACAAAACGGGAATTCAGTCCTGGGAACCGAGACCGGTGAAAAGGCTGGCCAACACCAACTCCCGGCGAAGGCTCCCCTGGATGTCGACTACCGCATCGAGGATGTTCTCCGCAGAGACCACCGCCTTGCGAGGGGTGATCTCTGTGAACGCCGCCAACGGGAGGTCGGCATTCTTCACCGGCCCACCGAGCTGAAGCGACGCCGAGTCCGAGTACCACGAGGCCAGGATCTCGAGGCCGTTGACCAGAAGTGCCTGCTCCGCCCGGCGCCGGGTGCGCTGTTGCGTCTCCTTGTTCATCTCGGGAGACACAGAGCGCTCGGCGAGGGGGCCGATCTCCGCGAGGACCGCCATCGCCAAGCGCTGGCCGTCTCCGGGATGTGGCGTGACCTGGGCCGGGAGCGACAGCCAGAGATCGCGAAAGCCGGCGACTTCGGGGCGGTCCATCAGCGCCAGAGCCAGACCAGGGCGGCCGCCGGAGACGATCGCCACCACCGAGGCGTCCCCTTCCGACAACCCTCGTTGCATCAGGGCGTCGACCATCACATCCAACGGCACCCGCCCCACATGCACCGTCCGACAGCGGGAGGCCACGGTGGGCGGAAAGTCCTCCTCCGACTCGGCGACCAGCAGGAACACCGCGGCTGCAGAAGGCTCCTCGAGGGTCTTGAGCAAGGCGTTGGCCGCCTGCTCGGTCATCGAACCGGCGTCGGGGAGCAGGAAGACTGCCCGCTTTCCCTCCACCGGGCGAAGTGCGGCACGGGTGACGACGTTGCGAATCTGCTCGACACCGAGGCTGGTGGCACCCTCGGGCTCGACCACGGAGACATCGGGATGGGTATCGGCGTCGACGAGACGACAGGATCGACAGGGCTCCTCGTGGGCACCTCCCGTTGGGCAGAGGATCGCCGCCGCGAAGCGACGTGCCAGCGTGGCCTTGCCCACCGACTCCGGACCAAAGAAGAGATAGGCGGACGCCGGCTCGCTGGCGTCCCGGCGAAGCAGCTCGACGACTCGGGGGTGCCCGATCATCCCCTCGAAATGGTCAAACACCTTTCAACCTCTCCATCACCTCATCCGCAAGATCGTCAACCGGTGCTAACCCGTCGAGCAGCACCAGCAGTCCAGGCGCGGCCGCGGCCAGATCGCGGTAGGCAGCCCTCACCTCACGTTGAAAGTCGACGCTCTCGCTCCCGATCCGGTCCGGACGGTGCTGTCGCCCCAAAGCGGTATCAGGATCGACCTCGATCACGAACACCCGGCTCGGGACCACGCCGTCGAGCCCTGCTTCGTTGATGTCGCGCACCACCTGCTCTCCGAGGCCCCGGGCTCTTCCCTGATAGGCGATCGAGGAGTAGTAGGTCCGGTCGCTGATCACCCAGGCACCACGCTCCAATGCCGGGGCCACGATCTCATGAACGAGTTGGGCCCGCTGAGCGGCGAAGAGAAACACTTCGGCCCACGGGTCCACGTGCTCGGAGTCGAGCAGCATGGAGCGGATGCTCTCCCCGAGGGGGGTGCCACCCGGCTCTCTGACCTCTACGACTTCCTCTCCGCGCTCGCGGAGTCGGGAGGCAATGGCGGCGGACAAAGTCGTCTTGCCGCTCCCATCGCCGCCTTCCAGCGCAATATATCGGTGGATCGGGGGCCGGATGCTCGCCACTGGTGTCAGACGGTAACGCTCCCCGGGGCACGATTCGTATTGACATCGACCAGTCGGATGAAGTCAACTCTCCACACCCATGCCTAAGAGCCTCGTCATCGTCGAGTCGCCGACCAAGGCCCGAACCATCTCTGGATTCCTCGGACCGGAGGTGACAGTCGAGTCGTCGATGGGGCATATCCGCGACCTCCCGCGGTCTGCGGCCGAGATCCCGGCCAAGGCCAAAGGGGAGGCGTGGGCACGCCTCGGGGTCAACGTGGACAACGACTTCCAGCCTTTGTATGTCGTTCCCAAGGAGCGCCGAGACCGGGTGAAGAAGCTGAAGGAGATGCTCGCCGGAGTCGACGAGCTCTACCTGGCGACCGACGAGGACCGCGAAGGTGAGTCGATCGCCTGGCACCTGACGGAGGCCCTCAAGCCCAAGGTCCCGGTGCACCGAATGGTGTTCCACGAGATCACCAAGCATGCCATCGAGGAGGCGTTCAACAACCCCCGCGACCTCGATCTCCGCCTGGTCCAGGCCCAGGAAGCCCGTCGCATCCTCGATCGGCTCTACGGATATGAGGTCTCCCCGGTGCTTTGGCGCAAGGTTCAGCAGGGTCTCTCGGCGGGGCGGGTGCAGAGCGTCGCGATACGAATCGTGGTGGAGCGGGAGCGGGAGCGGATGGCCTTCACCTCCGCGTCATATTGGAGCCTGGAAGGCGTGTTCGCCCCGGCAATCGACCTGGACAGCACCTTCGGGGCGACATTGCTTTCCGTCGATGGGCAGAGAGTTGGCACTGGCAAGGAATTCGGATCCGATGGGATTCCGAAGCCTGGCATCCTCGTCCTCGATCAGGACCAGGCAACCGGCCTGGCCGGAGCGCTACTCGACTCGAGGTTCGAGGTGCAGACGGTCGAGGAGAAGCCATACAAGCGATCCCCGTACCCCCCGTTCCGCACCTCCACCCTGCAACAGGAGGCTGGTCGCAAGCTGCGCTTCTCGTCATCACGCACCATGTCGGTGGCACAGCGCCTCTACGAGAACGGGTACATCACATACATGCGGACCGACTCGACCGCGCTCTCCGACGCCGCGGTGTCCTCGGCCAGAGTCCAGATCTCCAAGCTGTTCGGGCAGGATTACCTGTCGCCCAAGCCTCGGGTTTACGCCTCGAAGGTGAAGGGAGCGCAGGAGGCCCACGAGGCGATCCGTCCCGCAGGAGACGACACCTTCCAGACCCCGGAACAGGTGGCCACCGGGGTTGGCCCCGACGAGGCACGGCTTTACGAGTTGATCTGGAGACGGACCATCGCCTCGCAGATGTCCGACGCGGTGGGGGTCAGTGTGTCTGCCCGTCTCGGGGCGAAAGCAGCCGATGATCGAGAGGCCGTCTTCACCACCAGCGGGCGAACGATCACCTTCCCGGGGTTTCTCAAGGCCTACGTTCAGGGATCCGACGACCCCGAGTCCGACGCCGACGACAAGGAGATGGTCCTCCCACCCCTGTCCGCGGGAGACGTCCTCGCCGTGCAACGTCTGGAGCCGACCGGGCATGAGACCCGGCCACCGGCGCGCTACACAGAAGCCTCTCTCGTCCAGAAACTCGAGGAGCTGGGCGTGGGCCGGCCCTCCACCTATGCATCGATCATGACCACCATCCAGGACCGTGGGTATGTATGGAAGAAGGGCACCGCCCTGGTCCCAACGTTCACCGCCTTCGGGGTGGTGGCCCTGCTCGAGCAGCATTTTCCGCAGTTGGTCGACTACGGCTTCACCGCGACGATGGAGGATGACCTCGACCGCATCGCCGCCGGTGAGGAGGAATCGGTTCCCTGGCTCAGCGACTTCTACTTCGGGGACGACGGACTCAAGCACAAGGTGGCGACTCGCCTAGACGAGATCGACCCCCGGGCCGTGGGATCGATTCCAATCGGGGTCGACGGCCAGGGCACCGAAGTCGTGGCCCGCATCGGCAGATATGGCCCCTACGTCGAGATCGGCGAGGAGCGAGCTTCGATCCCCGATGACCTGGCGCCTGACGAGCTGACGGTGGACAGGGCCACCGAGCTCGTGCAGACCCAGAACGTCGGCGACAAGATCTACGGCACCGACCCGCTCAGTGGCCTCACCGTGTACGGAAAGACGGGCCGCTTCGGCCCATACGTACAGCTCGGTGAGACCGTCGAGGGGAGCAAGGAAAGGCCGAAACGGGCGTCCTTGCTCAGGAACATGTCCCTCGACGAGCTATCGCTGGACGTCGCTCTCGAGCTCCTCTCCCTGCCCCGCACCGTCGGGACCGACCCCGAAGGGGTAGAGATAGTCGCCCTCAACGGGAGGTATGGCCCGTACATCCAGAGGGGTTCCGACCGTCGCAGCCTGGAGAGCGATGAGCAGCTGTTCACGCTCACGGTCGAAGAAGCGCTCGCACTCCTCGCCGAGCCCCCACGTCGTCGCGGGCAACGCGCATCGAGCCCGCTGAAGGAGCTCGGCGCCGACCCGGTCAGCGGGAAAACGGTAACGGTGCGCAACGGGAGATTCGGGCCTTACGTCACCGACGGCGAGGTCAACGCGTCACTGCGCCAGGGCGACTCGCCGGAGACGATCACAATCGACCGGGCCGCCGAGCTGCTGGCAGCCCGCAGGGAGCGTGTGGGCGGCTGACTCCTCCGCTATGGGCCGGACGACCACTCAACTCCGGAGCCTGGTTCGCCGATATTTGGCTTTTAGGAGCCACACATCCTCAGTCAAGCCACCGCACGCTCGCCTCGAGTAGTCGCAATCCGGACCGTCTCTCTGATGGCCGCCGCGGCTGCTGCTGCCTTCGGCGCGGCCCTCGCAGATGGACGGTCCTTCTCGGACCCGATGGTCCCAGGGGTCGTCTACGCCGGCATAGCCGTGTGCTCGGGGCTGGTGCTCGTTGCCGCTGCCCTCGTCGGTCGAGGGCGCTCCCGCTTCGCCTGGAGCTTGATCGGCTCCGGTGTCCTCTGTTGGGGGATCGGGGAGGCGGTGTGGATGATTCAGACCCAGGCCGGTGAGATCCCCTACCCCGGGATCGCCGACTTCTTCTACGTTGCCGGCTATCCGCTCATCTTCGCCGGGGTGATCGCGCTCCCCTATCTTCGACCCGGCCGCTTCGAACGCCTTCGGCTCACCCTCGATGCCACTGCGGGCGCGATCTCATTGGGGGTCGTCATGTGGGTCGCATACCTGGACCAGATCGTGAGTCTGGGCTCTGACCCTGTCGAGACCTTCCTCAACGTGCTCTATCCATTCGGCGACGTCTTGCTGGTCACAGCTCTGATGGTGCTGGCGATGCGTCGCTCGGAGCAACGAATCGACCTGCGGGTCATCCTCCTGGCCGCTGGCGTGGCCTTGACCGCGGTCGCCGATGTCATCTTCTCGCTGCAGAGCGCCAGCGACTCCTACGTGGAATGGGGTCGGCTGGACTCGTTGTGGCTGTTCAGTTACGGGCTCCTCGCCCTGGCCGCATATGTGGTCACCAAGCCGGTTCCGTCCCAGGAGACGAGTTATCGCCAGGCCAACACCTGGCAGCTGGTCGCCCCATACACCGCGGTCGGCACCCTTTTCCTGGCCCGCTTCCTCTCCAGCAGTGGCAGCGACCTCCTCCTCAACCTCGCCACAACCGCCGTGGCGGTTCTCATCGTGTTGCGGCAGAACCTGGCGAGCAAGGAGAAGCGAGAACTGCTGGAGAAGCAGCGTGACGATCTGATTGCCTCTGTGTCCCACGAGCTGCGAACCCCTCTCACCGGCATCCAGGGCTACGCCGATCTGTTGTCCGGCTCCTGGGAGGTCCTCGACCCCGATGACCGCGAGGAAATGCTCGACACCATCACCACCCAGGCCAGTCATCTCGGCCATGTTGTGACCGACCTCATCGACGTGGCCCGCGACCGCCTCCAATCGGTCAACCTGAATCGGGTCGACTACGGCGCCGCCGACGTGGTCCAGGAGGCGATCGCCACCGCAGGAGTCCCCATCAAGGTCGAGACCGACCTCGACATGTCGGCGCGGGTGTGGGCGGAACCAGGACGGGTGCGCCAAATCCTCGTCAACCTGATCACCAATGCCTTCCGCTACGGCCGATCCCGGATTCTGATCACCGAGCTTCGGGCTGGAACCAAAGTCGTCTTCACGGTGCACGACGACGGTTCCGGGGTGCCGGCGAAGTTCCAGTCGGACATGTGGGGACGGTTCGAGCGTGGCGAGCACAAGGACAATGCTCGGGTGCCCGGATCCGGGATCGGGCTCTCGGTGGCCAAGGATCTGGTCACAGCCCACGGGGGTACGATCGAGTACCGGGCTTCCGAGTTGCTCGGTGGTGCCTGCTTCGAATTCACCATCCCGGTGCCGGAGCAGGATCTCAGTGCTCTCACCGAGTCTCAGGTCGCCCGAGTCGGCTGACCCGCGACTCGGTCACGGGGCTGCGCCGACTCAGCGGGTCGGATCACCACGGCAAGACCGACTCAGAGCACCGTGGCGGCCATCTCAGCCAGTGGGGATCGCACCGAGCGCTCCAGAGTGATGTGGCCGAAGAGTGGCGAGCCCTTGAACTTCTCGATCAGCGCCGCCATCCCCCCAAAAGGCGAGATGTAGGGATTGTCCACCTGGGAGAGATCCCCGCAGAAGACCACCTTCGAGTCTCGGGACATCCTGGTCAGAATCACCTTGAGGGTGGGCAGCTCCAGGTTCTGGGCCTCGTCGATGATTACGAACTCTCCGGTGATCGACCGACCCCGGAGATAGGTGACCGCGGCCATCTCCAGCTCCCCGCGGTCGATGAGCTCGTCGATTGCGTTGCGTGCCCCGTCGACCCCGGCATCGGAGAACAGCGCGTACAGGTTGTCGTGCACCGCCGCCATCCAGGGCGCCAGCTTGTCGTTGAGATCGCCGGGAAGGTAGCCCACCTCCTGTCGGCCCACCGCGACCAGCGGCCGGTAAACAGACACCCTGCGGTATCGACCCAGTTCCAGGACCTGCTCCAGGGCAGCCGCCAGTGCGAGGAAGGTCTTCCCGGTCCCCGCCATCCCCATCACCGAAACCGCGGGGATGTCGGGATCGAGGAGCTGGTGGAGGGCCACTGTCTGACGCACATTCTTCGGGTCGACCCCGAAGGCTCGGACATGCGTCGGAACCCGTTCCAACACCGTGGGATCCGACTGGACCACGCGGGCCAGGGCAGATCTCGATGCGCCCGACCTCAATACGAGGAACTCGTTGACCTCGGCGTCCAGCTCCTCCATCTCGATCTTGCCCTCGTCGAAGAGCCGGTCGATCACCTCTCCGTCGGTTGCATGCTCGACCAGTCCCGAGTGGAGCTGGTCGACCGCCACCGTGTCCGCCCGGTAGTCCTGGACCGCGACACCGAGTTGGGCACCCTTGATGCGGAGAGCGGCGTCTTTGGTGACGAGCACCGCAGTCGTCTCCTCGATCAGGTTGAGACAGGTGGCAAGGATGCGGTGGTCAGGGGTCTGGGGGTCGAGCGCGGCCGGGAGGCGCTCCGAGGTGATCCCGTTGAGCTCGATGCGAAGTGTCCCACCACCGGGGAGGGCCACCGGCTCTCGCAGACCGCCATCACGAGAGGCGCCGAGCTCCTCGATGAGCCGGATCGCGGCCCGGGCGTTTGCGCCCACCTCGTCGAGACGGGTCTTCTTCCTATCCAACTCCTCGATGACGACGAGCGGGAGCACCACATTGTGTTCGTCGAATCGGAGAGGGGACTGGGGGTCGGCGAGCAGGACGCAGGTGTCGAGTACGAAGGTGTCGGGCACCTCTTCGGTCTCCTTGGGGGTCGTCGCCAGAGGGCATAGCTTTCCGCCCGAGGACGCGAAATACAAGGATCGCGGTCAGCCGCGCTCTGTGATCTCGAAGACAGGGAACAGAGGAGCAGCCTCGACGAAGTCGTCAATGGTCGGATTCTCGGGCACGTTCATGTACTGGCGGGCGTAACGCTCCCGGGCGTGATAGGCGGCGACCACCGGGGCCGCCGTCACTCCAGGAAGCTCCTCGAGCCGAACCTGGCGCACCTTGGACCCGTGGCGGAGGGTGGCGTCTGGATTTGCCCTTGCGTTTTGCACCCATGCCCTCTCCCCGTACGGACATACGAGATACTCGACACCTTGGACCTCGATCGGGCTCACGGGGACGGACCTGGGCTCGCCGGACCGCCGCCCCGTTGTGGAGAGAACCTGGATCTTGCCGATTCCGCGGCGGGCCATCCACGACATCACCCGGCCGATTCGCAGCGTGCCCGCATTGAGCTCGTATTGCTTGGCCATGGCCCGACGCTACAGGTTCCGACGTCTCCCCACCCACTCCATGAATCCGGCGAGCGGCCGGGTGTTGATCACGCGATCGGTCGTCACCCACCCCCGTTGTGCATGGGTTACCCCGTACCCCATCCGGACCCATTCGCTCGTGTGATGGGAGTCGGTGTCGATCATCACATCCACCCCACGGGCCATCGCCGCTCTCGCCACTTCAGCAGTGGCGTCGAGGCGGTCGAGGGCGCCATTTATCTCGAGCGCAACGCCGGTCACCTGAAGCGCCTCGAGCACCACGTCGACGTCGAGCTCGACGCCCGGCCGACGCCCTATGTAGCGACCGGAGAGATGCCCGATGGCGTTCACTGCTGGGTCGGCCAGGGCTGTCAGGACGCGGGCAGTCTGGTCGTCCTGGGGCAGGTCGAAGTGGGAGTGGATCGAAGCCACGCAGTAGTCGAACTCGAGTCGGAAGTCCGGGTCGTAGTCGAGCTCACCCTTGGCCCCGATGTTGAGCTCGCACCCGAAGAGGAGACGGATCCCCGGGTTCTCCTCCTCGAGCCTGCGAATGCGGTCCCGGTGGGCCAGCATCTCCTCTCGGGTCGATCCGTTGATGGCGAGGTCCTCACCGTGATCGGTGATCGCCACGTACTCGTAGCCGCGGCCGATCGCAGCTTGGACCATCTCTTCGAGGCTGGAGCGGCCGTCGCCGGACTGATCGGTGTGATAGTGAAGGTCTCCCCGGATGCGATCGAGGCTGACCAGGTCGGGCAGGTCGCCACCTACCGCCAGCTCCACCTCTCCGGTGGCCTCGCGCAGAGGCGGAGGTACGAAAGACATCCCCAGTGCCTTGTAGATGTCTTCCTCGGTCTTCGAGGCCACAACCTTCTCCTCCTCGAAGAGCCCGTATTCACTGAGCAGCCATCCCCGGTCCAATGCGCGCTGGCGCAGAGCGATGTTGTGGGCCTTGGACCCGGTGAAATAGACCAGTGCCGAGCCGAGCTGCGCCGGTTTGACGGTCCGGACATCGATCTGCATCCCCTCCCTTGTCAGAAACGACGTCTTGGTGTCTCCGGATCCGATGACCTCTGATACCTCGGGCAGGCCGAGGACGAATTCCGACACCGCGGCCGGTTTGGTGGTGGCCACGACGATGTCGACGTCTCCGACTGTCTCCGAGAACCTCCGGATCGAGCCACACGGCACCGCGGCCTTCACAGATGCCAGCTCCGCGATCCGCGCCGCCAGGGATCGAGCAAGGGGTAGGGCATCGAATATCGGTGTCCGCCGGTCCTTGCCGTGCAGACCGAGACGCTCTATCGCTTTGGCGATCTTCTCCTCCGAGGTCCTGCCGAGCCCGGGCAGCTCCCTGAGCCGCTCGGCAGCGATGGCAGCCCGAAGGTCCTCGATGTTCTCCACCCCGAGCTCGGAGCGGATCAGCTTGAGGGTCTTCGGCCCAAGACCGGGAATCCGGGTCAGCTCGACGAACGCCGGCGGGTACTTCTGGCGCAGCACCTCGAGCTTGGCCACCGTCCCCGTGGCCTGGAACTCGAGGATCTTGTCCGCAGTGGAGCCACCGACACCCTTGATGGCCGTCAACTCGGCCTTGCCCAACCCGTCGAGCTCGCCCGAATGGCCCTCGATGCCATGCAGGGCGTTCTCGTAGGCACGGACTCGAAACGCCTGTGGGCTTCCCTCGTCGATCGAGGTCAGCTTGGCCAGTTCGGCGAGCATGCGGAGGATCTCGAGACGGGTCGCCATCCGGCGAGCCTATCGACGGTGGGTTTTGTCGGTGAGCGGGGCAATCGTGGCCGCGGTGGCACGAATCAGGTCCTGGGACGAGACCTCGAGCTGAAGACCCCGGGCACCGCCGGACACTGCCACATTGTCCGATTCGACGACCGAATCGTCGAGATAGAGGGGAAGGGAGTGCTTCTGCCCAAACGGGCTTATCCCACCGGTCACATACCCGGTGATGCGCTCGGCGGCATCGGGTGGGGCCATTTCCGCCCTCTTGCCGCCCGCGGCCCGGGCCAGAAGCCGGGTCGAAAGCCGGGAGCCGACAGGGACGACGGCCACCACATGGAAGCCGTCCACCTCGGCCACGAGCGTCTTCAGCACCCGCTCCGGGGGGAGCCCGATCGCGGCAGCCACCGCCTCGCCGTATCCCGCACCGACTCTCTCCGACACCCGGTACTCGTGAGCGATATAGGTGACTCCCAGTCGATCGAGGGCGGAAGTCGCTCTGGTTGCTCTCGGCGGCATGGGACATCTTCCCATCACCCTCCGAGCCACAACGCAGGATCGAACTCGGCCCTAGCGGCAGCCCCCACCGTCACCTCGCCGAAGAGCGGGATGTCGACCTCGAGCGCGGTGGTCACCACCACCGTCCTCGCCACCAGCGTGGAATCGACCGGGCAGCGGCAGGACACGATCCTGGACCCGTTGCGGCCCGCGTACTCAGCCGCCT
Source organism: Acidimicrobiia bacterium (assembly GCA_044867525.1). Classification (GTDB taxonomy): domain Bacteria; phylum Actinomycetota; class Acidimicrobiia; order Spongiisociales; family ZC4RG35; genus JALYNX01. Next base: position 45,802 of record JBIOVB010000120.1, read on the forward strand.
TTGTCGAGGGAGCCCCGGAGCCCGCCGGCGGATATGTGGCCACCGCGGCTGCCAGCGCGGCTGCCTCGGCCGCGGTGTATGCCTGCTCCCGCGCAGACACCAGGGCTCCGACCGATGCGGTGGCCACGCCGATCGTGGCGACGACCAGCACCCACCCGACGACCAGTATCGATGCCCCGCCTCGGTCTCCGATCACCGCTCGGTCTGCATCGATGCGGTCGCGCTGAGCTCGACCGCAACCGACTCCGGGAAGGGCGCTCCGAGCCGATGGCGGACCCGGACAGTGACCTGCGCCGGGGCACCGACCCGGTCCGGGCGCTGGACCGAGATCCGGGCCCGCTCCCGGATCTCCCGTGGCAACGACGCCATGACGGCGTCCACGGCACGAGCCGGATCGGGCGTAGTCGCTGCCACCCTGGCGCCGTCCCGGGCCGCGGCGACCAACTCGAGCCGCGCTTGTGTGACCCCAACCACCTGGATCGCCGCTACCGCAGCAAGCACCAGCACCGGGAGGATCAGGAAGAGCTCCACGGTCGCCGACCCCCTGTCGCTCAGAACTTCCCGGCCACCCAGTCGATCACCTTGCCGAACAGGCCTCCGAGCAGGCCGCCGCCACCTCCCGACTGCAACCAGTTGAGGGCGACGATGGCCAAGGCGGTCGCCGCCAGGATCACGAGGAAGTACTCGACGGTCCCCTGTCCTCTCTCCTCGCGGGCCAGCCGCCCCCACCTCCAGAAACGAGCCATCAGCTCTCCTTCCACTCCGGTTACCGACCGGTACGGGGAGAAGTGCGGAACTCACGAGAAAGGGCCCGACATGTCGGCGAACGTACGGAGCAGAGCCGGGGCGTACACCAGGAGGACCAGCCCGGGAAGCACGAGAAGCGCGATCGGGACCATGAGACGGATCGGCAGCGACCTGGCCTTTTCCAATCTGCGGGCGCGCTCCGATGCGATGTCGGAGTCGAGCAGAGAGCGGACGGTATCCGCCACCGCCGACCCGGATCGCTGGGCACGGGCCAGCTGGGCGAGCAGCACCCGCACCGGACCCTGGCATTCCTCGACGGCAGCGGTGAGACCCCTGACCGTGGCGACCCGGGAGGCGAGCACGAGTTGCAGGTCATCGGGAAAGACACTCGCCGCCGCCTGGAGGGCCCCGAGGGTGGAGCGCCCGGCACGGAGCTCAACGATCAGGACCAGCAACACCGGCCTGATCGGGTGTGCGCGGTGCCGACCACTCCACCGTGCGCGAATGACGAGAAAGGAAATCAGGCCGGCGGCGGCCAACGGCCCACCGAGCGCCAGCGCCACCGAACCGAGGAGGACCAGGCTCATCGCGACCGCCTGAGAATCATGACCGCGATCACGATCCCGATCGCCACCAGTGTCAGCCCGACCAGCGCCGAGACTCGCTGCGAGGAGGTCGCCAGATAGGAGGCAAGGCGGCCGCTCGAGATCACCCATCCCATGGCTGCGATGGGTGCCGCGAGCAGGACGAAGGCAGTAGCCCGGGCCGGGGCGGTTGCTGCCGCAACCTCGTGCGCCAACTCGACGCGAGCAAGCGCAAGCACCGCGATCTCATCGAAGAGCGGCGCGGCCGGCCCGCCGAGGCGGGAGGCGTGCTCGATGACAGTGGCCGCCTCGACGCCGATCTCGCCGAATTCCTGGCGTACCGCATGCGCCAGTTCGGCCGTTGCGGCACCGTCGCGGCAGCGCCGGGCAAGCAAGATCGCATCCACGGATTCGGCGGCGCGCTCCAGGGCGAGCCGGAACGAGGCGCCCGAACGGAGCTCGCCGGACACGGCTTCGCAGAACAGTGTCGACCTGGTCGTGGACCGCGACCGGGATCGCCACACGTGCGCCGCGATCAGGCAAGCCACGGGAACAGGCGCTGCCAGGGCCCCTGCGATGAGAGCCGCTCGGGCCCTGTCCAGCCCGGCGACGATCCCCCAACAGAGGATGAGCGCGCCGATCATGCCCCACTCCACTCGATGCCATCGGGTCCGACGGTGGCGATCGATCGGATGCGGCGCACGCTCCCGTTGCGCTCGATCTGGACGACATGGTCCACCGCGGCGTGGAGCTGGCGACGAACCGAGATTTCGGAGGTGTCGCCGGCAGACAGAGCCAGAGTCTCCAGGCGCCATAGGGCCTCTTCGGGTGAGTTGGCATGGACCGTGGACAGCGAACCGCGATGTCCGGTGTTGAGTGCCCAGACCAGGTCGAGCGCCTCGGGCCCGCGGACCTCACCGATGATGATTCGATCGGGGCGGAGTCGGAGCGCCGATTTCAACAGGGAGCGGATGGTCACCTCACCGGCACCCTCGGCGTTGGCCGGGTGGGCCTCGAGCCTGACCACGTGGCCGGGCAACCTGAGCTCGGCAGCGTCCTCGATGGTCACGACCCGCTCGCCCTCCGGGATCAACGCCCCGAGCAGATTGAGGAGGGTGGTCTTCCCGGCCCCGGTGCCTCCGGAGACAATGATCGTCTTCCGTTCCTTGACCGCCCGCTCCAGACAGCCGATCTGCTCTCGAGTGGCAGCGCCGAGTGAGACGAGGGCAGGCAACGACCGGACAGCGAGCGTGAAGCGCCGAATGGCGACGATGGGGTGGTCGACCGCCGCGGGTGGGATGACGGCATGGAGACGACTGCCATCGGGGAGCCGGGCATCGACCATCGGCGCCGACCGGTCCACGCGCAACCCGAGCGGGGCGAGCACCCGCTCGACCGCGATGATAAGGGACTCGTCGCTCTCGAATCCGGCCTCGGACCGGATCAGCGTCCCATTCTTCTCAACCCAGATGTCGCGGGGCCCGTTGACGAGCACGTCGCTCACCTCCGGGTCGCGTATCAGGGATTCCAGGGGACCGAGCCCTAAGACATGGTCGGCGACGGCCCCTGCGAGCTCGGTGGCGCGGTCCGGTGCTGCTAGCCGGAGCCGCCGACCGGCCTCCAGCGCCACGTCGCCTCTCCTCATCGGAACGGCACCAGAGGCGATTTGCCCTGCCACCCTTTCGATCAGGCCCACGGCATCCTCCACACCTTCTCCCAGACGCGAAGCCAGCGGCCGCGGGATGGCACGCGGCCGGCGAGGAGGTCCCGCGACCTGCGGGCACCGAGACGGGGTAGCACTGGCCCCGGGCCCGGGGGGCGGATCCCGCCGGGAATCGATTGCCAGACCGCCGGCGCCGGGTCGGCGGGCGCCATCAGACCGGGCCATAACGGGCGAACCGGGACGATCGGCCCCGGCCAGCGAGCCTGATCGCACCTGACCACGACCGCCGGCCAGTTGGCGCCGAGCCGCTCGATCAGGGGTAACCCGACGGTGAGATCGATCGGCCCTCCGGCGATCACGGCGACGCCGGTCCTGGTCGGGCTCAAATCGCCAAGCGAGGGCCCGTCTTCGAGCAGGTCGGCAAGGGTCCGATCCGTGGCGACACGGCAGTCCACGGCGAAGTCGATGACCAGCGCAGTGCCGGCAGCGGCACCCAGGCCAAGTGCTCCGAACAGCGAGAGCACCGGGTCCGGCGACTCGACACCGAGGACACCCCTCTTCCCCATCCCCTCCATCGCGGCGAACCTATAACCCTCGGATCGGGCTCACAAGCCCCTCGACGGCCGCGGGTTCAGAGGGTTTCGGTGTCGATCACCGTCCATTCGAAACCGGCGGCCCTCACCGCCTCGATGAGGGCGCCGGTGGCGAACTGCCGTGGGCCGAGAACCCTCACCACCTCTGGCCCGAGGGCGAACCCTTCGGCCCACAAGAGCCCGTCGCGGTCCATGGACGAGCCGACCCGATTGTCGTCGACCTGCTTCACCGCGTCGGTGACCGGTCTCGAAAGCAGAACAGCCGGATCCTCGGGAAGGGGGCGGGTCTCCATCGGTCGACCGCCGTAGTCGAAGACGACATGGGTGCCCCTCTCCAGATCGCCGATCAGTGCTCCGAGGTCGATCATGGGCTCAAAGTAGCCTCGCCCGATGCCAGGACGGGCGATGATCATCGTGGCCGGCGGGGCGAGCTCCCGCTTCGGAGGCGACAAGTTGATGACCCCCATAGATGGCTTGCCACTGGTGCTACACACCGTGGCCGCGGTCTCCGGGAGTGTCGACCGGTGCGTCCTCGTCTGCAGGGACGATCAGATCGAGTGGTTGACGGCTGTTGACGGCGACGTGGTGGTGGTACCGGGAGGCAAGTCCAGGACCGGCAGCGAGCTAGCCGGCCTCGCTGAGATCGACGAAGAAATCGAGCTGACGGGCATCCATGACGGGGCCCGGCCGTTGGTGGGCGCCGACCTGATCGAGAGACTGTTCGCCATGGCTGCGGTAGTCGGCGGTGCCATCCCCGTGCTCGAGCCCACTGCCCCGCTGCTCCGCAGCAGCGACCTGGCCCCGGTGCCGGGTGCGAGGCTGGCCCAGACGCCGCAGGTCTTTCGTACCCGTCCCCTGGTCGCCGCCTACCGGCGTGCCTTCGACGAAGGCTTCGAAGGTCACGACACCGCAGACGTGGTCCAGGCGTTCAGTGATCTCACTATCGCCGCGGTCGATGGTGACCCGGACAACCTGAAAGTCACCTATCCGGCCGACCTCGACGTGGTCAGAAGGACGCTAGATACTTCTCGTAACGGACCTCGGTGACCTCGGTGCCACCGATGACCTCCAAACGGAAGGGTGCGCCCCGGCTCCATCCCTGCCGTTGGTAGAACGCCCGTGCCCGCTCATTGGCCTCGAGTACCCAGAGCATGGCCTGTGTGAAGCCGATTTCAGCCAACAGGCCCTCCGAGGCGGCGAGCAAGGCGTGACCGTGGCCCCTTCCCCAGCGCTGCGGATCGACATAGATGGCTTGGACTTCGCCCCATCCCGCCTCGTCGGCGGCCCCGATCAGACTGAAACCGGCGACCGAGCCCTCGAACTCGGCGACCATTGCCCTCCCCTCATCCCTCTCCAAGAGCGTCTCCCACCAGGCGGCTCTGGTCGCCAGATCGAGCCCACCCAGGAAGTCCCTGTCGAGGATGCCCCGATAGGCCTCTTGCCAGGCGGTGACGTGCACCCGGGCGATGCCCCCAGCGTCCCCGGGCACAGCGGGTCTGACCATTCCTAGAACGTAACCCACTTGACAAATGATCCGGTAATCCCGACCATACGGGAATGGCCGACCATTCGCCACCGGGTTATGAGCTGGAAGAGACCCTGCCGATCACCAGCGCCCATCAATTCCGTGCGTTGTTCGAAGATACCCGGCTCCGGATCGTGGATCTCCTCCTGGAGCGTTCAGCAACTGTTAGCGAGCTCGCGGCTGTGCTCAGCCGTCCCAAGGGAACGATCGGGCACCACGTGTCCGTGCTCGAGGAGGCAGGCCTGATCCAGGTGGTCAGGACCCAGAAGATCCGGGCGATCGAGGCCAAGTACTACGGGCGCACCGCCCGCACCTATCTGCTCACGCCCGAGGTCAACGTCGACGTCTATGCAACCCCCGACTACTTCCTCTCCTCGGCAGCAACCGAGTTCGCCAAGGCTTCGGCCAACCAGCCCGAGGAGTCACGCGAGTCGATGATGAGCACCTTGCGCTACGCCCGGATCCCCAGCGACCGCGCTCATGAGTGGGCGGTCCGCCTTGGGGAGCTCGCCCAGGACTTCGTGAGTGAGGAAAGAGGCGGCGAGACCACCTTCGGGCTCCTCCTCGCCGTCTACCCCACGGATCGTCCCCACCTGCCCGATCCGGCGGAGGTGGGATGAGCACCCCTCTGGGACGCAACTACTGGAAGCTCTGGACTGCGTCCGTCGTCTCCAACTTCGGCGACGGCGTCTCGCTCATCGCATACCCATGGCTGGCGTCTGCCGTCACCCGCGACCCGGTGCAGATCGCCTTGGTCGCGGTGGCCACCCGCCTCCCCTGGCTGATCTTCACACTGCCGGCCGGCGTGATCACCGATCGGGTAGACCGCAAGCGGCTCGTTGCCTGGATGGACGTCGTCCGCTTCGTGATCACGTTTGGCGTGGCTCTCAGCGTGCTCGCTGTCCAGGGCCAACTCGCCAGTCCTGAAGAGATGGCCGCCGGGACTGCGCCTCCTCCCGCCAACTCGACACTGCTGCTGATCGCCATCTACGCCGCGTCCCTCCTGCTCGGGCTCGCCGAAGTGCTCAGGGACAACTCGGCCCAAACCCTGATGCCGGCGATCGTCGCCAAGGAGAACCTGGAGAAGGCCAACGGCAGGCTGTGGGGCGCCGAGGTGGTGATGAACTCCTTCGTCGGCCCGCCTGTGGCCGGGGTCCTGCTGGCCATCGCCTTCTCACTTCCATTCTTCGTCGACGCCGGGACCTTTGCCGTGGCCGCGGCACTGATATTCACTATCGGAGGCCAGTTCCGGCCCAAGCGAGCGGAGGAGCCGGAAACCACCCCGTCTTCGTTCTGGGGCGAGTTGAAGGAGGGTGTCCGCTGGCTCTGGCACCATCCCCTGTTCCGGCCGATGGCGATCATCCTCGGGCTGATCAATGCAATGTCGAGTCTTTCTTTCGCCACGGAAGTCCTGTTCGCTCAGGAGATACTGGACCTGGGTGCCGCCGGCTTCGGTCTATTGATGACGGCTGGCGCCGCCGGCGGGGTCATCGGTTCCTTCCTCGCGGCATGGATCTCGAAGACGATCGGTCAAGGGCCGTCTCTCTTCCTCACCCTCGGCGCGGGAGCGGTGACCGCCTTGATCATCGGGCTGACGTCGTCGGCCACCGTGGTGTGGGTGATGATCGCTCTGATGGCATTGACGGGCACGTTGTGGAACGTGATAACCGTGTCCCTCCGCCAGTCGCTGATCCCCGATCACCTGCTGGGGAGGGCGAACTCGGTCTACCGCTTCTTCGGATGGGGAATGATGCCCCTCGGCGCCCTTCTGGGCGGGGCGATCGTTGCCATCACCCAGCCACTGGCCGGCAGGGAGTGGGCGCTGCGCACCCCATTCCTCTTCGCCGCTGTTGTCAATCTTGCGGTCCTCTTCTACGCATTACCCAATCTGAACAGCCGGCGGATCGAGGAGGCGAAACAGGTGGCGGCGGGTCAGGCGTCGGGCGACGATTCGCTGGGAGCCTGAGCAAGGGCCTCTTCGGATCCGGCGCCTTCGCCCTCGCCGGCCGCCTCGAGCTCACCCTCTCCCTCGCTGAGATCTTCGTCCCGGCCCCCAAGCACCCAGAAGGCAAGGGCAGCCAGCGAGGCGGCGCCGAAAGCCACAGCGAGCCACCCCCAGCCGACGGTGTCCCCACTGAGCCCTTCATCGCTCGTCGTGCCCGTGCTCCCGTCCTCCAATTCGACACCGAGATCTGTGAGAGCGACCGCCTGAGACTGGCTGGAGACTTCGCCGAGGGCCTCGAAGACGACCTGGTAGTCGGCGGGCTTGACCTCGGTGGTGATCCCGTAAACGCCGTCGCCCCGCTCCAGGAGGGGGAGCGCCAACGGTTGCTCGCCAGTGAGGGCGAGATGGGCGACGACCGCGTCCACTTCGCCATCCACGCCGACTTCGAGCTCGATGGTCATCGACTCGTCGTCAATCGACACCACCTCGGCGCGAGCGGACCCGAACACCCCACCCAACTCGACGGATAGGAAGAGGAGAGCAGTTAGAAGGCGCATTCGTCGATGCTACGCCTTGTCAGGATCAGGACCACTGCCCCCTGGCCGCGAGCAGCTCCTTGAGCAGGTCCGGCCGGTCGCTGATGATCCCGTCGACCCCGATGTCGAGGAAAGCCGCCATTTCCCCAGGATCGTTCACTGTCCAGACGTGCACCTGCAGGCCATTGGAATGCGCCGTGTCCACCAGCCGCTCGTCGACGACCCTCACCCCCCGGGACTGCCCCGGAAGCTGGAGTACGGATGCACGTTGCCTTCCCGGCGCCCGCCCCACCCTCGAGCCAAGAAGCCATCTTCTGCTCAGCATCGGCCCACTCGATGTCGGCACTTTGCCTCCTGTCGCATCCCGGAATTGGTCGAGGCGCCGATCGGAGAAGGAGCCCACGATGAGCCGATCGTGCAGTGAGAGCCGATCGATGAGGGAAACCAGCGGTTGCACGATCCCGTCCCCCTTGAGATCGACGATGAAGGACACCTCGGGGAACGAGGTGACAGCCTCCTCGAGGCTGGGCACTCTCACCCCATTCCGCCGAAACGGGTACCCCCCGTCGAACAGATGGCGATGGCCGGCATCGAGGGCACGAAGGCGGTCGAATCCCAGGGAGCGGACGGCTCCGTGCCCATCGGTGGTCCGATCGAGGGTGTCGTCGTGGAAGCAGACCACGATGCCATCAGCCGTGACATGTAGGTCGGTCTCCAGGAACCGGTAGCCGAGGCCCACGGCCCCATCGAATGCCTCCATGGTGTTCTCAGGCCATAGATGGCGACTGCCCCGGTGGGCGATGGCGACCGGAGGGGCCCACTGTTCGGGGAGCATCCCGTCAAAGTAATGGACCCCGCCAGAAGCGGGGCCCATGAAACTCCCGGCTTTTGTGGTCAGAGGGACACGCGGTCCTTGAGACCCTTGGATGCGGCGAAGTGCGCGTAGTTCTTCGCCGGAATGGTGATCGTGGCCCCGGTTGCCGGATTTCGGCCCTGACGGGCAGCACGGGACTTGGTGCTGAAATTGCCGAAACCGGTGATGTTCACCTTGCCGCCGGCGTCGAGTTCGACAGCGATGATCCCCTCTCCGGGCTTGGTGGAGAAGATGATCTCGATGATCTCGGCGGCCTTCGCCTTCGATACGTCCGCCTTGTCGGCGAGTTTGTCCGCCATCTCGGATTTGTTCACGAGCCCTCCTTGTGGGTCGCCTATCGGCCGCCGCCTACGCGGCCAAACCCTGTAACCATAGGCGCTGCCTCAGAAAAAACCCATCATTGCTTGATCATTAGTCTGATCGGCCGCACCGAGGAGGACGCTTGGCCGTCGACTATGCGATCGAGGACGGGATCGCAGTGATCACACTGAACCGCCCTGATCGCTACAACGCCGTCGATCGCTCTCTCAGCGAGGGCCTGCTGGAAGCACTGCAGCGGGCGGGCTCCGAGGCGCGAGCCGCGGTCCTCACCGGGGCGGGAAGGGGTTTCTGTTCCGGAGCCGATCTCGCCGACCTGGAAGCCGGGTACGCCAGCGGCGAAGGGCCCGACCTGTCCCAGCTACTTGACCAGGTGTTTCATCCGGTGGTCCATGCCCTTGTCGAATGCGCGGTGCCGACCGTGGCAGCCCTCAACGGTGTCGCCGCCGGAGCCGGTCTCGGCCTTGCTCTCGCCTGCGACTTGAGGGTCATCGCCGATGGGGCATACCTCACCTCCGCGTTCACTGCGATCGGTCTCGTCCCGGATTCGGGCACCACTTGGTGGTTGACCCAGCACCTCGGGGTCTCCAGGGCCCTCGAGATCACCATGACCAACCGACGGGTCCACTCCGATGAGGTGGTTGAGCTGGGCCTCGCCATGGAGGCTGTTCCCGGCGACAGGCTCCTGGATCGGGCGAGAGAAATCGCCTCCGGGCTCGCCGACTTGGTTCCCGATTCCCTCGTTACCACCCGGCGTCTGATCACCGGAGCCGCACACTCCTCCTTCGCCGAGGCCCTCGATGCCGAACAGCTCGAGCAGGGCCGACTGGGGAGAACGAGCGAGCATTGGGAAGGGGTGAGGGCCTTCGGCGAGAAGCGGAAGCCGGACTTCCGCAACCCCTGATTGCTGCCGTCAGGGCCTGACCAGGTAGACCTCGATCGTGATCCGACCGGCCTCGCCGTGGCCGAGGGCCACCCCGATCTCGTTGTTGAGCCAGGCCAGGTCTTCGTTCCCGGTCTGGAACAGGATCAACTCCTTGGGATCGGCCGACTGGTCGGGGTTGAGGATTGAGACCCCGGTTCCTGTGTAGGCCACTGTCTCCCGCTTCTCCCCGATTACTGCGTGGATCCGCAGGTCGAGATTGCCATCGGACCGGACAGTGCTGTAGTCCACGCCGCTCACCGAGCGCTCACCTTCCCAATGGGGACCGGTGGCGACTCCCTCGAACGGGAAGTCGATGCGCATTCCGAGGGGGGTCTGACCGAGTATCCGGCGCTCCAGGCCGGCGTCGATGCTGCAGAACTTCTCGAGGCTGGGCATGGCTCCTCCTGATGCGGCCGGTGCCAAATTAGTGGTCTGAGCGGGAGCGCCGCAGCAGTTCGCCGGCCTCCTCGGTGCTGGTCTGGGTGAAATCCCGGTACCAGGCTCCGACCGCCATGAACCGGTGCGGCCGGCGGAGCACCACGACCCTGTCGGCGAGTCGCTCCACGTTGCGGACAGCCTCCGGGGGCGCAACGGGGACTGCGACCCACACTTTCGACGCACCTCTGGCCCGGGCGACGTCGATGGCAGCAAGGGCGGTGGATCCGGTGGCCAGGCCGTCGTCGGTGATGATCACGGTGCGCCCGGACGGGTTCACTGCTCCGGCAACCTCCCGGTATCGGGCGACCCGGACAGCGACTTCGTCGGCCTCGATGCGAGCGGCTGCCTGGAACGCCTCGTCGTCGATCCGGGCCGCTGCGAGCACGTCGTGGTTTCGAACAACCGCCCCGTGCTCCCCGACTGCACCCATCGCCAGCTCCGGCTGGTAGGGGACCCCAACCTTCCGGACCACCAAGACGTCGAGCTCACAGTC
>JBIOVB010000121.1:0-17232 GCA_044867525.1 Acidimicrobiia bacterium
CCACACCCGTATGATGCCGAACCGATGGCCCGGTCCCGTCAACGTCTTGCACGCCTCGGCATCCTGGCCGGTGCCGCCTTCGTTCTCACCGCCTGCCAATTCATCGAGATCGAGGATGCTCCTCTAACCGCCTTGGACCCCCAGGGCCCCTTTGCCCAACGTGAAGACGACCTCTTCTGGCCGGTGTTCTGGATCGCCACCGCGGTGTTCATCCTGGTCCAGGGGGCGATCCTGGTGGCCGTGTTCCTCTTTCGGGACAAGGAAGGGGCGAAGGAGGCCCGGCAACTCCACGGCAGCCCCAAGCTCGAGGTCCTGTGGACAGTCATCCCCGCCTTGATCCTTGCCGGGATCGCGGTCCCCACGACGGCCGCAGTGTTCGACCTCACCGAGTGCGACCCGGGTGCGATCCAGATCGACGTCATCGGCCACCAATGGTGGTTCGAGTACAACTACCCCGACGCCGAGATCCGGACCGCCAACGTGATGGTCATCCCCGCCGGCCAGGAGATCTGCGCCAACCTGACATCCGAGGATGTGATCCACAACTTCTGGATTCCAGCACTGAACGGCAAGCGGTACGCCATCCCCGGCCAGGTCCAACTACTCCGCCTGCAGGCCGACGACCCCGGCGAGTTCTGGGGCCATTGCGCCGAGTTCTGCGGTCTCTCCCACTCGCTGATGCGGGCCCGCGTCGTCGCGATGGCGCCGGCTGATTACGAGAACTGGATCGCCGAACAGCAAGCGCCTACTCCGTTCCCCGCCGAAGGGACACCGGAGCGCGCCGGTTACGACGTGTTCGTTGCCAAGGGCTGTATCCAGTGCCACACCGTGCGTTTCGAAGAGGGCTCTCCCTCCAACCTGGTCCGAGACGAGGCGTTCTCCGGGCCCGAGCTCACCCACTTCGCCTCCCGGGACGTGTTCGCCGGTGCCGTCCTCCCCGAGGAGAATCAGAGCCGCCCCGCGGCTTTGAAGGAGTGGCTGGCGAACCCGCCAGAGGTCAAGCCCGGTAGCTTCATGCCCGACCTGGCCCTCACCGAGCAGGAGATCGACGACCTGATCGTCTGGCTGGAGAGCAACCAATGACAGCCACAGCAGAGCGGCCGCAGACCACGATCTTCCGTCGCCCGTCCGCGACGACCGGCCTCTGGTCCTGGATCACCACGGTCGATCACAAGAAGATCGGGATCATGTACGGCTACGCCGCCTTCACCTTCTTCATCATTGGCGGAGTCGAGGCGCTCCTACTGAGGATCCAGTTGGCGCAGGCCAACTCCGAGTTCCTCACCGCCGGTGCCTACAACGCACTGTTCACCATGCATGGCACCACGATGATCTTCCTGTTCGTGATGCCTGCTGGTGCCGCGTTCATGAACTACCTGCTGCCGCTGATGATCGGAGCCCGGGACGTCGCATTCCCCAGGCTCAACGCGCTCTCCTGGTGGATCTTCTTCTTTGGTGGGATCTTCCTCTATTCGACCTTCTTCTTCGGGACCTCACTGGCGCCGGTCGGGACCGGCGGGGTGAGTGGGAACATCCCCTTGGGTGGGGGCCCGGGAAGCTTCAACTTCTTGGCCGACTCGCCGGATGGCGGCTGGTTCGGTTACCAGCCGAATGCCGGCCCCTTCTACTCGTCGGGCACCGCCATGGATTACTGGGCGCTCGGACTGCAGATCCTGGGCCTGGCGTCGCTGGTCTCTGCGGTCAACTTCCTGGTCACGGTCTTCAACATGCGGGCCAAGGGGATGCGCCTGCTCCGGATGCCGGTGTTCGTCTGGATGACCACCGTTGTCGCCTTCCTCCTTCTGTTCTCCCTTCCGATCATCGCGGTGGCACTGTTCATGGTCACCTTCGATCGCCAGTTCGGCTCACTCTTCTTCCAGCCCGTTGGCGGAGGGGACCCGATCCTCTGGCAACACCTGTTCTGGCTGTTCGGCCATCCCGAGGTCTACATCCTGATCCTCCCCGCGATGGGGATGGTCTCCGAGATCCTCCCCACTTTCTCCCGCAAGCCCCTGTTCGGGTATGCAGCTGTGGTCTTCGCCGGGGCCGCCATCGGCTTCCTCGGCTTTGGAGTGTGGGCCCATCACATGTTCGCCTCGGGGATCACCCCGGTGGCCCAGGCTGCCTTCGGGCTGGCCACCATGACCATCGCCATCCCCACCGGGATCAAGATCTTCAACTGGTTGGGCACCATGTGGCAGGGCCGAATACAGCTCGCCACCCCCATGCTGTTCGCCATCGGGTTCGTGGCGATGTTCACCATCGGCGGCCTCTCCGGGGTCACTCATGCCGTGGTGCCGTCGGATTGGCAGCAGACCGACACTTATTACATCGTCGCCCACTTCCACTACGTGTTGTTCGGAGGGGCGATCTTCGGCCTCTTCGGCGGGATGTACTACTGGTTCCCCAAGCTCACGGGGAAGGTGATGAACGAGAGATTGGGCAAGATCCACTTCTGGCTGATGTTCATCGGCTTCAACCTCACCTTCGCCCCGATGCATTGGCTCGGCCTCCAAGGCATGGTTCGCCGCACCTGGAAGTACGCACCGGAGACCGGCCTCGAGCCCTGGAACTTCGCGGAGACGATCGGGTCGTTCATCATCGCCCTCTCGATCGCGGTCTTCATCTACAACTGGTACAACAGCAGGCGGAGGGGAGCCGACTCCGGCCTCGATCCCTGGGATGCGAGGACCGTGGAATGGATGTCGCCCAACCCGACACCCGAGTACAACTTCGGGTCGCCGCCGGTGATAACCCGCCTCGACCATTTCTGGAGCCTCAAGTACGACCAGGACGCCGACGGCCGCGCCGTGCGCAAGCCAGACGCCGATCAGATCATTGGGGACATCGAACACGAACAGTTGAACCCGGTCGAGGAGATCCATCTCCCCAATCCCTCATACTTCCCGGTATTGGTGGCTCTCGGGCTGCCCATCATCTTCTATGGGATCATCTATCACGAGGCGGCGTGGGGTAAGGCGATGATCGTGCTCGGGACGATCATCTCCCTCACCGCCCTCATCGGGTGGGGGATCGAACCTCTCGAGGAGCCCCACCCCGTGACCCACGACGAAGAGGTGGACGCAGAGCACGAGGTGGCGGATGGCTGATCTCGCCCACGACGTCGCCCTGGAACACGGGGACGATCACGGACATCCCGAGCACGAGTCGACCGGTATCGACAATCGCAAGCTTGGGATGTGGCTCTTCCTCAGCTCTGAGTTCCTGTTCTTCGGGGCGTTGATCTCGAATTACCTGCTCTACTCGCACCGGCCCGGGTTCGAGGGCATCTACCCCGCTGAGATCTACGACATCCCGTTCACCTCGGTGAGCTCGTTCGTTCTCCTGATGAGCTCGCTCACCATGGTCCTCGCCCACAATGCGCTGTCCCGGGGCGACCAGAACGGGACCAGGACCTGGTTGTTCGCCACCGCCGCCTTGGGCTCGGTGTTCCTCGGTGGCCAGGTGTTCGAATTCACCGAGTTCATAACGATCGAAGGGATGAAGCTGACCTCCAACCCGGCAGCATCGGCCTTCTACCTGCTCACCGGGTTTCATGGGACCCATGTCGCCCTCGGCGTGATCATGCTCCTCTCGCTGTGGGGCATTTCCCGGCGCCAGGGTGGTCTCAGCGAGAAGCACGGGCTCAACCTGGAGTTGGTCGGGCTTTATTGGCATTTCGTCGACATCATCTGGATCGTGATCTTCACCGTGGTCTACCTGCTCTCGGTACCCCCGACATGACCAGCGAACCCCACCACCCGACTCCGGCTCAATACTGGAAGATCGCCGCACTGCTCGCGGTGCTGACCGCGATCGAGGTCGCCCTGTACTACATCCATCGTGAGTTCGATCTGGGAAACTTCAACACCCTGGCCCTCGTCCTCCTGTCCGCCCTCAAGTTCGTGATCGTGGTCGGCTGGTTCATGCACCTCCGGTACGAGAAGGCGACACTGAGCCGGTTCTTCACTGGCGGCTTCATCCTTGCCGTGAGCCTGTACACGATCATCCTGGCTGCCCTGGGAGTCCTGGTCATCAGGGGCGCCTGATGACATTGCCACCCTGGCACCCCCACCTCGACCTCTATCTCCTGGTCTTCGTGCTTGGCTACGGCTACTGGTACGCCGACGCGCGCCTTCGCCCACTGCTCGCTCCCGAGGCTCCCGCGGCGACCAAAGGCCAGCGTTGGCAGTGGTTCGGTGCCCTCGTCCTGTTAGCCCTGGTGTCGGGGTGGCCGATCCACGACCTCGGGGAGCAATCCCTGTTCACCCTGCACATGGTCGAGCACATGGTCCTGGCCTTGGTGGTGCCGCCACTGCTCCTCCGCGGTACACCTCGCTGGCTCGCGGACATCACCCTGGGAAACAAGCTGGTGGCGACGATCCTGCGGCCGCTGGCCAAGCCGGTCCCTGCTTTCGTCATCTTCAACACCACATTCGTCATGATCCACTGGCCCGACCTCGTGGGCTGGATGCTCACCAGCCGGCCCATCCACTTCGCAGTCCACGCCTGGCTCTTCACGGCGGCGATCCTGATGTGGCTCCCGGTGTTCTCTCCCACACCGGCCATTCCCAGGCTTCAGGCTCCGGCGCAGATGCTCTACCTGTTCCTGATGTCTCTCCTCCCCACCGTTCCCGCCTCGTTCCTCACCTTCTCCACGGTGCCCCTGTACCCGGTCTACGGGGACGCCGCCCTCGCCTACGGGCTGACCGCGGTGGCCGACCAGACCATCGCCGGGGTTGTCATGAAGGTGGGCGGCGGGTTCCTCCTCTGGGGGACCATCGCCTTGATCTGGTTCCGATGGAGCAAGCAGGAGCGAGAATGGGACCAGCTCGAGGCGTCGCTGTCGTCCTAGCCGCCCTGCTACTGGCCTGCGCCCCGACGTCGGGGACTGCCCGCGGGGTGGTGATCGCCGTCGATGGCGACCTGGAGGCGGTGTCGTCGTTCACCGTCCTGGTCGAGGGCGAGGAGTGGCTCCTGCTCCCGGTCTCTGACGGCGAATATGCCTTCGCCCTGCCCCACCTCCGGGAGCACCAGCGGACCGGGGAACCGATATTGGTTGACTGGGAGTTGGTGGATAACGTCCGGTACGCGTTGAGCCTGGCAGATGGGTAGCGGGGCTCGGGAGTCGGAGCACACATCTTGAAGCAGCAGGCAGCATCGCCATACGGTCGTTTCTTCCTCCCCGGCCCCACGGAGGTCCATCCCGACGTGCTTGCCGCCCAGGCGAAGCCGATGATCGGGCATCGGGGTCAGGCGATCCAGGAATTGATCGCCGACCTCCAATCGGGTCTCCAGGAAGTCTTCGTGACCGACCGACCGGTGATCATCTCCACCTCATCGGCAACCGGGCTGATGGAGGCCGCGATCCGGAACGGGGTTGGGAGCGGCAAGGTCCTGTCCCTGGTCAACGGGGCCTTCTCCAAGAGATTCGCCGAGGTGGCTGTCGCCTGTGGACGCGAGGTCGAAGTGTGGGAGGAGCCTTGGGGAGGCTTCCACGAGCCCGGCGAGCTCGCCCGGCGTCTGAGCGGGGGAGAGTACGAGGCGGTCACCGTCTGCCATTCGGAGACCTCGACCGGCGTCATCCAGGACCTTCAGGGTCTGGCGGCGGTGGTTGACGCACACGAGCGCGCATTGCTCTTGGTCGACTCGGTGACCGGTATCGCCGGAGCCGAGGTCCAGACCGACTCCTGGGCTCTCGACTTCGTGCTCACCGGCTCGCAAAAGGCGCTGGCCCTGCCGCCGGGCTTGGCATTCGCAGTGGCCTCCGACGCGATGATGGCCCGCGCCGAATCCATTCCTCACCGCGGGATCTACTTCGATCTGGTTTCGATGATCCACAGCCTGGAGGGCCGGCAAACTCCGGCCACCCCCGCCATCTCGCTCATGTACGCCTTGCAGGCGCAATTGGAGCGCATCCTCGAGGAGGGGCTCGACGTTCGCTGGAAGAGGCACGCTGCGATGCGGGACCGAGCCATCGAGTGGGTCGAGGAGAAGGCAGGCACCGGGATCTCCCACTTCGCCCCCGCCGGCCATCGCTCCCCGACCATCACCACGATCACCTTGCCGGAGTCCCTCCCGGGCCCGGCGGTCGTCTCCGGCATGCGGGAAAGGGGCTGGGTGATCGGTGGTGGTTACGGCAAGCTCAAAGAGAGCACGGTGCGAATCGGGCACATGGGAGACAAGACGGTGGAGGACCTCGACATGCTGCTCGAGGACCTGGGCGAAGTCATCGAGTGAGCGTCATCAAGGTCCTGGTCACCGACGGGGTCTCGGACAGCGGGCTCGCACCGCTCCTCGAGGATTCTCGCTTCGAGGTGGTGAGAGTCGATCAATCATCCAGCGATGAGTTCGGGGCCGCGCTTGGCGAATCCGAGGCTCTCATCGTCAGGAGCGCCACCCGGGTGACCGGCGAGATGATGGACCGAGGCCCGAAGCTGAGAGTGGTGGGCCGGGCCGGGGTCGGGGTGGACAACATCGACCTCGGGGCAGCCACCGACCGAGGGATCGCCGTGATGAACTCCCCGGCCGGGAACACCGTCGCCGCCGCCGAATTGACCATGGCCTTGATCCTGTCAGCCGTGAGACGGGTGGCAGAGGCGGACCGAACGATGCGGGGAGGGAAGTGGGACCGCTCTCGGCTCCAAGGAGTCCAGCTCAAGGACAGGACTCTGGGCCTGGTCGGCGCGGGAAGGATCGGCAGCGAAGTGGCCAACCGTTGCCGGGCGTTTGGGATGGATGTGGTCGCCTACGATCCTTATCTCACCGCGGAGCGCGCCGCGTTCCTTGGGCTCTCCCTCACCGATCTCGACGAGGTGCTCCGCAGAGCAGATGTCATCTCACTGCACGTGCCTCTCACCGACGAGACCGCCCATCTCATCGACGACGAAGCGATCTCCAAGATGAAACATGGTGCGTTCGTGGTCAACGTCTCCCGAGGTGGCGTAGTGGATGAGCCTGCTCTCGCCAGGGCGCTCGCCGAGGGCCGGCTCGCCGGTGCGGCCCTGGACGTGTTCGAGCACGAGCCCCTGCCTGCGGACAGCCCGCTGCTCGCTCTGGACAACATCGTCCTCACCCCACATCTCGGTGCCTCGACGGTCGAGGCTCAGGAGCTCGTGGCGCGTGAGATCGCTGTCGCCGTCCGTGATGCGCTGATCTCGGGGGATCTCTCCGCGTCGATCAACTCGACCTGATCAACGCCCGCGTCATCCGATCACCATGACCACAGCGGCTTCTTCGCTGCCTTCGCCTTCGGCAGCCTCCTCCTCGGAGCTGCCGGCAATGAGCACGGCAAAGATGACGATGATGACGGTCGCGATCCCGATCACCGCGACCATGACATCTCCGAAGCGGACATTCACGTTGGGCCGGCTCCCGGCGAGGGCTGCGAAGCCGAGGATCCCACCGGCGGTGAGCACCGCTATCAGCGGGGCCGCCCCCGATGCCAGGTGGTCCGATTCGAGGAGGGCGTATGCAAATGGGAGGACGAGGAGCCCCAGCAACAACAATCCGAGGATCGGTATCCGGAGAGCACCCCCGAGCCGACCCTTGACCTCGGCGATCTCCTCATCCTCGCCGGCGACCGCGACCGGAACCGCGACCGCCTGAGTCGCGGCGGCGGTCAGCCCTCCGAGCAATGCCCCTCCGATCAGCATCACCGCCATTGTGGGCAGAACCGGAAGCTGGACCATGCCCTCGCTGCCCTCGATTGCCGTCCCGAATCCGGTGAGCACCGCCCCGGCGATGACGCCGAGCACCAGCCCGATCAATGCCCCCAGCCAGCCGGTCGACGCCGCCGAATTGCTCAGTTGCATTCCTGGGTTGGTCCAGGTGGCGGACGCTCGAGACAAAGCGGCCACGATGGCCCCGAACAGCAGGCTGACGATGGCGGAACCGATGATCACTGCCGAGGATGTGGCCTGAATCACCGGGGTGAAGGGACCTTCGCCGATGACCGAGGCTCCACCCGACCACCAGGTGGTGGCGACCAGGAACCCGATGAGCCCCAGGGCGGCCCCGGTCCAGGCCCCGACCCGGGTCGCGGTCCTGATCCTCCGCCCCACGGGCACCGGCTCCAGGGGTGGCGCGGGCTCTGGCTCGTAGGACGGTGCCGGTTCGACGATGACCTGGGGCGCCGGCTCGGGCTCGGCCGGCGAGGGAGCTGGCTCGTTGGGTGTCTCGGCCGGGGCCTCCGGTTCAGCGACGGCCTCGGGCTCTGCAGCCGGCGTCGGCGTCGGCGGGGCTGCAGGAGCACCGCCGGCCCAAGCGGCAAGGACTTCGTCGACGGTGGTCCCGTTCGCCGTGGCGCGGGCCGCCGCCGACCTCTCGATGAGGCCCTCCGGTGCGTTCATTGCGGCGGCGGCTGCCGTCAGCAGCTCTGACACGGGGCGAGCTTAACGCCGGCGCCGGGTACCCTCCCGCCGATGTTCGCTGCGATCAGCTATCCGCCGATCCCCGTTTGGGACCTGGGCCCGATCAGCTTCTCACTGCATGGCTTGTTCGCGGCGATCGGATTCGTGGCCGGCGCATGGCTCGCAACCCGTGAGATGGGCAAGCGGAGATTCGACACAGTGAAATACCAGTCCGCGCTCACCTGGGGCCTGATCGGCGCCTTGATCGGTGCCCGCTATTTCACGGTGCCCGCACAGTTGATGGCGGGCGTCCCGCTACTGGAGGCGTTGAACCCGATCCAGGGGAATTTCTCGATCATGGGCGGGTTCCTCGGCGGGATCCTGGCCGGCGGGTACAAGATTCGAAAGTTGGTCTTGCCGATCCTGGCTTCACTCGACATGTCGGCTTTCGGGCTCGCCCTGGGCACGGTGGTGGGCCGCATAGGTGACCTGGCAATCGTCGAACATCTGGGCAAGGCGACGACCGTGCGCTGGGGGTACGGGATCCGGCCCGGCTTCGACGTGGCTCCCCAGCACGACGGCCTCGAATGCGTGGCCGGCGAGGCTGCGGCCAACGGGTTCTGTGGCATCTACCACCACGTCGCCATGTACGACATGATCGGGGCAGCGATCCTTCTCTGGGTGCTCTATGCCGTCTACCGGCGCTTCCGTCTCCACTACGGGCAGCTGTTCTTCATCTGGGTTGCCTGGTACGGGTTCCAACGTTTCATCCTGGATGGGCTCCGTTTCGGAATGGGAGACGCCGAGATCGCCGGGTTCACCTGGAACCAGCTGAGCGGGCTGGCGGCGGGGATCGGCGGCATCATCATGATCTGGTGGCTGGACCGGACCCAGGAGTTCGTCACTCCGGAGAACGACGCCAAGCTGGGCGCCGAGCCCGCTCCGGCACCGGCCTAATCGATCCGGTTCAGTTCGTCGCGCCAGGCCAGCCATTCGGTCACCGGTGCCAGGTCGTAGCCCGAGCGGCCATCGATCCCGAGGGTGATCAGACTTGCGCCAGCTTCGACGAAGGCAGTCCCAGACTCCGGGCGGTGCGGGTTGGCGCCACTGGACCTCTCGATCAGAGCCGGGTCCCGGCCGAGCTGCCGGCACCAGTCGTCCAGTACCTGGTTCTTGTGCCGGATGACATCGGCCTGGCCGAACCCGTGCCAGATGTCGGCGTACTCGGCGGTGAGTCGCAATGTCTTTCGCTCTCCACCCCCACCGATCAGAATCGGTAGTGGTCGGGTCGGCGGCGGGTTGACCCGGTCGAGCCGGGCTCTGATCCGAGGCAGGTCCCGGCCCAGGGCAGCCAATCGGGTTCCCGCGGTTCCGAAGTCATACCCGTATTCCAAATAGTCCCGTTCGAACCATCCCGCTCCGATCCCCAGGATCAGCCTCCCTTCAGAGATATGGTCGACGGTCCGGGCCATGTCGGCGAGAAGGTCGGGATTCCGATAGCTGTTGCAGCTGACCAGTGCTCCGATCTCGACCCGCTCCGTGGCTTCGGCCCAGGCAGCGAGCATGGTCCAGCACTCGAAGTGGCTCCCGTTCGGATCGCCGCCGAGGGGGAAGAAGTGGTCCCAGTTGAAGACGATGTCGACCCCCATCTCCTCGGCTCTGGCCACGGCGCGGCGGACGCCCGCGATGTCACCGTGCTGGTTCTGGAGCTGAACGGCGATGCGGACTGAAGACATGCGCTAGATACCGTAAAGGGTGTCCTCGATCAAGAAGTCGACCACAGCCTGCAAGGCCTCGTGCTCACCAGCACCTGACTCGACTGCCTGCTCGTGCACAGCCAACTGTCGGTGGGCGCTGGTTCCCTCGCGAACGATGGTCCGGGCATGTCGGAGTTGCTCGACGACGTCGAACTCAACTGCGTCCTGGGCCACCATCTCGATGGCCTCTTCCATGAGGTCGGCGAAGGGCACCAGCTCGCCCCGGCCGAAGTCGATCAGAGTCCCGTCGACTCCGTATCGCTGGGCCCGCCACATGTTCTCCGAGATCAGGAAGGGGGAATAGACCCGCCATCGCTGGTTCCTGCGACGCAGCCGGAACAGGAAGCCGAGGAGGCATAGATAGAGGGCGGCGACGGCCATCGCGTCGTCGAGGCGGGTGCAGACATCGGCCACCCTCATCTCCAGTGTCGGGTACCGGGCGGACGGCCTGATGTCCCACCACAGCTTGGAGGCGTCCTCGATGATCCCGGCGTCGACCAGCACCTGGACCGTCCGTTGGTACTCGACCCAGGACTCGAACTCCTCGGGGGCGCCGGTGCGGGGCAGGTTGCGAAAGATGATCAGCCGATAGGCGAGCAGCCCGGTGTCGGTGCCGGCCCAGAACGGGGAGGAAGTGCTCAACGCGAGCAGGTGGGGAAGCATGTAGCGGACCTGGTTCATGAGGTCGATGCGGAGGTGGTCGTCGTCGATGCCGACGTGGACATGCATCCCGCATATCACCAACTGGCGAGCGACCTGCTGGTGGTCGGCGGCGAGCCGCTGGTATCGAGGGTGCTCGGTCGTCATCTGCTCCGACCAGTTTGCGAACGGATGGGTCGAGGAGGCGATGATCGCCGCTCCGTACTCGCTGACCACCCCGGACAGGTCCCGACGCAGGGTGGCCAGGTCGTCGCGGGCCTCCGATAGCTTGGCGCAGACCTTGGTCCCGACTTCGATCTGTGCCTTGAGCAACTCGGGGCTCACCTGGTGGCCCAGAACTTCGCGCAGCGAACTCCACATCTCCGGTGGCGGTTCGTTGACGAGGTCGCGGGTCTCGCGATCCACGACCAGGTATTCCTCCTCGATCCCAATGGTGAATGGGGGGCGGTCGATCACCAGGTCAAGCTAGAGATCGGAGGCGAAGACCTGTCGCCTGGCCGCAGCACAGTCTTCTCGCGCGTGGCATCCGTCGAGGTGGTCGTTGACCAGGCCCGTCGACTGCATGAACGCGTAGATCGTGGTCGGGCCGACGAACGACCAGCCCCGAGCCTTGAGGTCCTTGCTGAGGGCGGTCGAAACCGGTGTGCTCGCCTGGATCTCCACCGGCGGTGGTGATTCCGGCTCGGCCCAGCTCCAGAAATAGGAGGCGAGGGAGCCCCGTTCCCCGACCAAGTCCATTGCCCGCTCTGCGTTGTTGATCGTGGACCGAATCTTGCCCTGGTGACGGACGATCCCGGCGTCGCCGAGGAGTCGCGCAACCTCGCCCTCCCCGTATCCGGCGACCCGCTCAATGTCGAAGTCGGCAAACGCAACCCTGAAGTTGGCCCGCTTGCGGAGGATGGTCAGCCAGGAGAGGCCGGACTGGAAACCCTCGAGACATATCTTCTCGAACAGACGGTTGTCGTCGGTGACCGCCCGCCCCCATTCGAGATCGTGGTACCCGCGGTAGTCCTCGGTCTCCGATCCCCACCAGCAGCGTGGAATCCCGTCGTCTCCGATCACCAGCTGCATGCGCCCGACCCTAATTGATGGTTTGTTTCGCTTCGCCAGGCCCGACTTTCACGGAGCCTGATCTAACTTGAGCCCATGGCCACGTCCAAGGGCCGCGATGCTCTCGCCGGGGGAGCGGCAGCGGCTCTCGCTCTCGGGGTCTCCGAGCTTGTAGCTGGGATCGTCTCGGCTTTGCCGTCGTTGGTGGAGTCGATCGCCAATTGGGTCATCGACTCCATCCCCGGGCCGATCAAGGACTGGGCGATATCGACCTTTGGCACCGCCGACAAGCCTGTGCTCATAATCGGGATCTGCTTGATCACCGTGGGCATCGGGGCCCTGGTCGGAGTGTTGGCTCGCAGATCGTCCTGGCTACCCATAGTGGTGTTCACCGGCTTCGGGGCCTTTGGCGCCTACGTGGCGACCAGAGACCCTGCGGTCAGCTGGGGGGTGGCCGTGATCCCTGCCGGGTTGGCCGCGATCACCGGGGTAGCCACCCTGCAGTGGTTGCTGGGGATGTCGCCAGGGGAGCCAGCCGGAGACGGGGAGTCGTCGCAGGCCTCGCGGCGCAAATTCCTGGTGGGCATGGGCGCAGTGCTGGGCATGGCCGTCCTCGCAGCCGGGGCAGGCCGCTACCTGATCGAAAGAGCGAAGCAAGCCGTCGCCGGGCGGGATGAGGTCGTGCTCCCTGTTGCGGCGGAGGCCGTCTCGACTTTCCCCTCCGAGGCCGAGCTCGACATCGACGGCCTGAGCCCGGCAATCACCCCCAATGCCGATTTCTATCGGATCGACACCGCGATCTCGGTGCCAAGGGTGGAGCTACCGGAATGGTCCTTGAGTATCAGCGGGCTCGTGGACACGCCGTACTCGATCGGGTATGCCGACCTGCTCGAGATGCGGATGGTCGAGCGTTATGTGACTCTTTCCTGCGTGTCCAACAACGTGGGCGGCGGGCTGGTGGGGAATGCCCGGTGGCTCGGGGTGCCATTGTCCGAGCTGCTCGATCGCGCCGGAGTGGGGACGGACGCGGAGCAGATCGTCGGAAGGTCGGTCGACGACTTCACGGTCGGTTTCCCGCTCGAAGTCGCTTACGACGGTCGCGACGCGATGGTGGCCGTGGGGATGAACGGCGAGGCCCTTCCCTTCGAGCATGGCTTCCCGGCCCGCCTGGTGGTCGCTGGGCTCTACGGCTATGTCTCCGCAACGAAATGGCTGTCGGAGGTGGAGCTGACTCGCTGGGACTCATTCGATGCCTATTGGGTGCCGAGGGGCTGGTCCAAGGAGGCGCCGGTCAAGACCCAGAGCCGGATCGACACCCTGCCCGATGGAGCACAGATCGAGGCCGGGCCGCGACGGGTGGCCGGGGTGGCGTGGGCCCCGAACCGGGGGATATCCATGGTCGAGGTACAACTCGGCGAAAGCTCGGATTGGGCCCAGGCCGAGCTCTCCGAAGCTCTGTCCGACAACAGCTGGCGGCAATGGGTGGTCGACTGGGACCCCGCCCCCGGGCAATATCGAGTCCGGGTCCGGGCCACCGATGGGGCAGGCGATACCCAAACCGAGGACGTCACGCCGCCCGCTCCCAACGGGGCGACGGGATGGCACACCGTGTCCGTGCAGGTCGCCTGATCCCTCGTAATTGGGGAGCCCAGCATTCGTAGTAATGCTCTTGCCCCCAATTTCGGTGCTCAGTCCGAATCGATCGCCGATACCGCCCAGGCCACTCCCTCTGCCGGGTCCGCAATCGCAAGGCGCAGCGCCCATCCCGTCGTCGGGCTGCCGTCGTCGAACCAGGCCCATTGAAAGCGATGGATCGCGGCACCGACCTCCTCGGGGGCGGCGGGCCAATCGAGGTCGGCCAGGACCGATGTCACCCACCACGCCAGGTGCCGGCCTGCCGCCGCCCCTCGTCTTCGCCCGTGGGCCCCGCCGGAGGCCGCGGCCCAAGCCATCCAGGCCAGCCCTTGCGCCGGGGTCAGCGCTCCGAGGGCCGCCCGGCTCGCGCCCAGGGCCCGAATCGCGGCGACGTGGCCCCCGTCGACCGCCGAGGTCTGGCATCGCCCATTCGACTGATCGGTCCAGGGCAGCACGAGGTCACCGAGGGCCGATTCGGATGGAGCGTCGTCGATCGGGTCGAAGCCGGCGGGGAGATTCGCCTCGCCGGGGACCGGGGGTTTGGGCGAGAGTGCCTCGACGCGATCCTTGTGATAGGTGGCCACCTGGTACGCCGGCTCCCATTCGAGAAGGGCACCCGGGAGCTCGAGCGAGTCGAGGGCGACAGGCTCGCCATGGACCACCCTCTCCGCAGCGAAGGTCATTCGCTCCGGCCCGATTGCCAGATGTGGCTCCATCTGATGCCAGGTCTTGGTGCTGGCCGCAACCTCGGCCAGCGGGCCGTGGGCGAAGCGGGCCGGGCCCTCGGATACGACGGGGCCGGCGAGCTCCGGGGGCGCTTCCAGTGCAAATCGATAGCGAATGTGCTCCTCGACGCCCCAAACCTGCTTTCCCCGTCCCACCGCCTCACGGCATCTGCCCCGGAGCTCCGTGAGCTCCTCCCAGGACCGTGCCTTGCACAGACTGTCAACGATTCGCAGAAGCTGGTCGACGTCCGATGCTTCGATCGCCTCCACGGCGGGGGAGCCGATCAAGGCGCCTCCCCAACCGAGACCGGGAGGTCCTGGCGCGACCAGTCCGAGAACGAGCCGATGTACACCTCCGGCATCGGCCGCCCGGCCAGGACCATGGCGAGCGCCGAGTGGCAAGCGTTCACCCCGCTGCCGCAGGAGACGACCGCGTCCCGAGGAGTGGACTGATAGCGGAGGCGAAGCTCGTCGTCCGGGAGGAACCTGCCGTGCCCGTCGAGGTTGCCGGAGAAAGGGAGATTGATCGCACCCGGGATGTGCCCGGCTTTGGGGTCGATCGGCTCCACCTCTCCCCGATAGCGATCAGCGGCGCGGACATCGATCAGAGGACGGTCCGCCAGGTCCTCCCTCCCCACCACACCATCGAATCGCTCCACCGCCGGGTACACCTTCGCCGTCGGTGACACCTGCTCATCGCTCAGGGCCTTGCCGGCTTCCTTCCACGCGGTGAGGCCGCCGTCCAGGACCCGCGCCCTTTCATGTCCGATCGATCGCAGCATCCACCACATTCGGGCGGCTACGGCGCCCCCCGCATCGTCGTATACGACCACCTCGTCGTCGCGGGCAATGCCCAAACGGCCGAGCAGGGCAACGAAATCGCCGACCGGAGGCAGCGGATGCCTGCCCTCACCCTTTGGGGCAGCCAGGTCGCGATCCAGGTCGACGAAGATGGCGCCAAGGATGTGTCCGTCCCGGTAGGCGTCGACCCCGTGGCGGGGGTTGGTCAGTGACCATCGCACGTCGCAGAGGACAACCTCGTCGAGTCGAGAGTCCAACTGCTCGACCGAGATCAGGGGGTCAACTCTCCCCGTCATCGGGGTCGTCCCCGGCAGGCTCTTTCGACTTCTTGATCTCGGCGCCGAGATCGGTGATCGTGGTCCCGAGAGCGCTGGCGAATGAGCTGGCCGCCCGCTTCAGGTGCTCTCTGGTCTCGACATCGCGCAATGCGCTGGATACCGACTCGGCCACCTGATCCCAGGCACCGATCAAGGTGGCGAAGGCCCCCTTGATCTCTTCCTCGGTCGGGCCCCGGTCAGTGGCAACCCGCCGATAGGTCGACTTGAGGCGGTCACCGAGGGTGCCGAACTCGGAGCTGACCGTCTCCCAGGGATCGGGCTCGTCTTCGTGCTTAGGATTCGGCTCGTGCGCCTCCACCTCCTCGATGGTACCTACGAGCTGTTTCGAGCCCACTTCAACCCCAACCGGGACGCAATGCCCGACCGGGAGGGTCTCGACATCAAGGCCACGGTCGGGATCATGATGTCGACCCTCGCCTTTCTCAGGGAGGGGGTGACGCACATCGCGGCCAGCTTCGACACCGTGATCGAGTCCTTCCGCAATGACATGTTTCCTGCGTACAAGTCTTCGGCGGGTATGGACCCGGGCCTGCTCCGCCAGTTCCCGATCGCTGAAGAGGCGCTCGAAGCGCTGGGGGTGGTGGTGTGGCGCAACGTCGAGTTCGAGGCCGACGACGCCATCGCCACCGCCGCCATCAAGTGGGTCGAAGACGTCGACCAGGTGGTGATCGCAACGCCGGACAAGGACATGTGTCAGTTGGTCATCGGGGAACGCATCGTGACCTACAACCGGCGGGAGCAGAAGATGCTCGATGAGGATGCCGTCGTGGAGAAATTCGGGATTCGCCCGGAATCCATCCCCGATTATCTCGCCCTCGTGGGTGACACCGCGGATGGGGTCCCCGGGCTGGCCGGATGGGGAGCCAAGTCGGCTGCGGCGGTGTTGGCGCGATATCCCCGACTCGAGTTGATCCCGCCATCGGCTTCGGACTGGGAGGTGGCTGTGCGCAGCGCCGAGAAGCTGGCGGCGACACTCGCCTCCAACCAGGAGCTCGCCTACCTGTATCGGGAGCTGACCACCCTCCGTTTCGATGTACCGATCGAAGAGACCCTGGCAGACCTGGAGTGGCGCGGCGTCCCCCGTGGGCGGTTCGAGGTGTTCTGTGACAAGTTGGGCCCTGAGTCGGATGTGATCCGGGTCCACCGCTGGGCCGATTGAGGATCAGCTTGCCTGTTCCAGGTCCCCGATCCCGGCCCTGAATTGCGAGTTGTAGAGGCCGGCATATGCCCCGCCTCGTGCGATCAGCTCGTTGTGACTCCCCTGCTCCACGATGCGGCCGTCTTCCATCACCAGTATCAGGTCGGCGTCGCGAATGGTCGACAGCCGGTGGGCGATGACGAAGCTGGTGCGATCACTGCGCAGGGCGGCCATGGCGTGCTGCAACAGCAGCTCGGTCCGGGTGTCGACAGAGCTGGTCGCCTCGTCCAAGATGAGCAACGCCGGGTCGGCGAGGAAGGCGCGAGCAATTGTGATCAGCTGCTTTTCACCTGCGCTGACATTGCTTCCTTCGTCATCGATGACGGTGTCATAGCCGTCGGGGAGACTGTGGACGAAGCGATCGACGAAGGTGGCCCTCGCCGCAGCCATGATCTCGCCCTCCGCGGCGTCTGGCCGGCCATATGCGATGTTCTCCCGAATCGTGCCCTTGAAGAGCCAGGTGTCCTGGAGCACCATCCCGATCTCTGAGCGAAGGTCGGCCCTGCGCATCTGAGTGATGTCGACCCCGTCGAGGGTGATCCGGCCGGAGTCGAGCTCGTAGAAGCGCATGATCAGGTTGACCAAGGTGGTCTTGCCTGCGCCCGTGGGTCCCACGATGGCCACCGTTTGCCCGGGCTCGACGGTCAGGGAGAGGTCTTCGATCAGGGGCCGGTCCTCGTCGTAGCGGAATGAGACCTGCTCGAAAGCGACCCGGCC
>JBIOVB010000122.1:0-5431 GCA_044867525.1 Acidimicrobiia bacterium
GCAGCTGGAGGACGTGGTGCGGATGTCGATGGAGGGGGTGGGTCGTTATCGACCGGTCTCGGTGAAGCTGATGACCGACGGCGTGGTGGAGACAAATACCGCCGCCATGCTGGAGCCATATTTCGACCTCGGTGGGAAGAGCACCGGGAATCGGGGAATCGACTTCATCGATCCCGGGCATCTCGCTGAGATCGTGGTCGCGCTCGACCGGCGCGGCCTTTCCTGTCACTTCCATGCAATCGGCGATGCCGCCGTTCGCAACTCACTCGATGCGGTGCAAGCGGCGCGGTCCGCCAACGGCTGGTCCGCCGCTCGCCACGTCATCTGTCACATCCAGGTGGTGCATCCCGACGACTACTTGCGCTTCAGGAGCCTCGGTGTCAGCGCCAGCGCTCAACCGCTGTGGGCATCGGACGGGAGGGACCAGCGGGAATTGACCATGCCCTTCCTCGGAGAGGAGCGCTCGTCGTGGCAATACCCCTTCGGCAGCCTGCTTCGCGCCGGGGCCACCCTGGCCATGGGCTCGGATTGGGGGGTGTCCACTGCGGATGTGATGGATCAGATTGATGTCGCGGTCAACCGCCTCAACCCCGACGAGCCAGACCTCGACCCGCTAAACGGCGACGAGAGGATCGGCCTCGCCGACGCATTGGCTGCCTTCACTACGGGCTCGGCCTACGTGAACCATCGTGAGGGCGACTCCGGGGCAATCGCCCCCGGTATGCTCGCCGACCTGGTGGTGCTGGATCGGGATCCCTTCGCCGGCGGTCCGATCCGCGACACCGGGGTCGACATGACCATCGTTGGCGGACAGGTGGTTTACGAGGAGGGCTGATGCCCAAACCTGCAGTAGAACTGAGCGGCGTCATCAAGCGCTTCGGCGACGACGTGGTGGCAGTCGACGGGATCGAGCTGAGCATCGACGACGGCGAGTTCTTCTCTCTCCTCGGGCCTTCGGGGTGTGGCAAGACCACCACCCTTCGGATGATCGCCGGTTTCGAATTCCCGACCGAAGGGAGCATCCGGGTCCATGGCGTCGAGATGGGCCTTAAGCCGCCAAACGAGCGCCCGATCAACACCGTGTTCCAGTCCTACGCGCTGTTCCCGCATATGACAGTTGCCGAGAACATCGCCTTCGGCCTCCAGATGAAGAAGGTCGAGAGGTCGGCGATCGCTGATCGGGTGAAGAGGGTCCTCGACCAGGTGCAGCTGGGCAAGCGTGCCGATGCCAAGCCCAATCAGCTCTCCGGAGGCATGCAGCAGCGAGTCGCCCTGGCCCGGGCCCTGGTCAACGAGCCGGAGGTGCTGCTCCTCGACGAACCACTTGGGGCGCTCGACCTCAAGCTGCGCCAGGCGATGCAGGTCGAGTTGAAGGACCTCCAGTCACGGGTGGGCATCACCTTCATCTACGTCACCCACGATCAAGAAGAGGCTCTCACCATGTCGGACCGTATCGGCGTGATGAGCGAGGGCAGGTTGCTCCAGGTGGGCCGGTCGGAGGAGATCTACGAGGCGCCGACGTCACGATTCGTCGCCGACTTCATCGGCGAGATCAACCTCCTCGACGCCACGGTCGTCGACGCCGACACTGCCCGGTTCTCCAGTGGTGTCGAGGTCGGGGTGCCCTGTGGTGAGCTCGATCCCGGGTCGGAGGTGACCCTGGCCCTCCGTCCCGAGCGGCTTGCCCTCTACGACCTGGATGAGGAGCTCCCGGCGAACCACAACCGGCTTCGGGTACGGGTCACCCGGCGCATGTACTTCGGCGATGTCTTCTTCTACGACGTGGATGCAGGGATCGGCACCGAGATCGAGGTCAAGGAGGAAAACCGTCCGGGTGTCGAGCTGTATGAGACCGGCGAGGAGGCATACCTCGTCTGGAGCCCTCAGGCGGCCGTTCTCGTGACAGCATGACGACCCTCAAAGAGGCCCCAGCCGAGCAGGTGACGCCCGAGCTCGAGCAGGCTTCGATCAAGGCCGAGTCCCGGCGCGGGTTCCTCGTCGGCCTCCCGGCCTTCGCCTACCTGGTGATCTTCTTCGCCATCCCCCTGGTCCTGGTCTTCGTCTACTCCTTTGCCTCGAGGTCCTCGACGGGGCTCACCGTGCTCGAGGATTGGAATCTGGACTCCTACAAGCGCCTGTTCAGCGCCGACGTGCTCGAGATCTTTCTCCGTTCCCTGCTCCTGGCGGCGACGACAACTGCAATCTGCCTCTTGTTCTCCTATCCGTTCGCCTTCTACATCGCCACCAGGTCTGCGAGAGCACGGAATTTCCTGCTCATCCTGGTGATGATCCCCTTTTGGTCGAACTTCCTGGTCAGGACGTATGCCTGGCGGGTCCTCCTCTCTACCGACGGCCCTCTGTCCCAAATGAGCCAGGCTCTTGGTGGTGAGCCCATCCGACTGCTGTTCACCAACGTCGCGGTCCTGATCGGGCTGGTCTACGGGTTCTTGCCTTTCATGGTCCTGCCCCTCTATGCGGCCCTGGAGCGCATGGACTGGCGTCTGGTCGAGGCTGCCCGCGACCTCTATGCCGACGGATGGACCGCCTTCCGCAAGGTGACCTTCCCGCTTTCACTGCCCGGCGTGATTGCGGGCTCGATCCTGGTATTCATCCCCTCACTGGGCGCATACGTGACCCCGGCCCTCCTCGGTGGCGCCAACACGGTGCTGATGGGTGACTACATCGTCAGCCAGTTCCTGTCGGCTCGGAATTGGCCCTTTGGGTCTGCGCTTTCTTTTGCGGTGATGTTCGTGATGTTGCTGGCCACCCTCTTCTACTTCCGGGCGGGGGCCAAGACCTTGTGAACGAGGGCACCGCTCCCAAAGGCCTCGTCGACCGTTTGCTGGCGGTGAACGCTGGCGTGGTCTACGTCTTCCTCTATGCCCCGATACTGGTGTTGATCGTCTTCTCCTTCAACGACAACAACAACGTCTCGATCTGGACCGAGCCCTCTCTTCGCTGGTACGGGGAGGTGTTCCGCAACGACACGGTGATGGCGGCGCTGCGCAACTCACTGATCGTGGCGTTCTTCGCCACGATCGTGGCGACCGCGATCGGCACCATGCTCGCGATCTCACTGGAGCGCTACCGATATCGGGGTCGGGGAACTCTCGACGGTCTGGCCTACCTGCCGATCATCATCCCCGACGTGACCATGGCGGTGATGCTGCTCATCTTCTTCTTCCAGGCGTTCGGGATAATCGACAACTTGTTCGGGATCAGGCTCACCACCGGCTTGCTCACGATCACGCTGGCCCACATCGCCTTCTGCATCTCCTTCGTGGCCATCGTGGTCCGGGCCAGGCTCGCCCAACTCGACGACTCGCTCGAGGAGGCTGCCGCGGATCTCTATGCAAGTCGTTGGCAGGCGTTCCGCCGGGTGACGCTTCCCTTGATCGCGCCGGGCGTCGCCGGCGGCGCACTGCTGGCACTCACACTCTCGTTGGACGATGTGGTGGTCACCCAATTCGTGTCCGGCGCCGGATCGACCACCCTTCCGGTCTACGTCTTCGGCCTGGTCCGGCGGGGGGTCACCCCGTTGATCAACGCGGTGAGCACTCTGATGCTGGTGGCCTCGATGGTCCTGGTCGGGGTCTCGTTGGGCTTCCAGCGGGGGGCGGAAGCTCGCGGGCAGCGCCTTGCCGACCCCGAGGCCCTGAAAGCCGAGATCACCGCGGGCTGACTGGCGCCGACGGACCCACCAACGGCGAGATATCCTGCCAACGTCTCATTGTGCTTGCGGACGAGATCGGGAGGACCGGAGATGCCGAGATTGGCGAGAACCGTGGTCACGCTTGTCGTGCTCGCCCTGGTGATGATCGGATGTGGTGGGAATGGGGAAAGCGACGCTGACCCGACGGCCTGCACGGAAGGGCAGGTAGACGGCGACCTCCAGCTCTACAACTGGTCCGAGTACATCGACCCGGCGCTGCTCACCGGCTTCGAAGAGGAATTTGGAGTCGGGGTCACCGAGACTACCTACGACTCCAACGAGGCCATGCTCGCCTCTCTGCAAGCAGGAGTGGTCTACGACGTGATCGTGCCCTCCGATTACATGGTGGGGATCATGATCCAGCAGGGCCTGCTCAGTGAGATCAACACCACGGCGGTTCCCAACATGGCCAACCTCGCAGACCGCTTCACCGAGCTCCCCTATGACCCGGGCCCCGTGTATTCGGCGGCGTACCAGTACGGGACGACCGGGCTCGGGGTGAACACCGCGTTGGTGGGCACCGATTTCCCACACAGCTGGAGCCTGATCTTCGACCCGGCCCTCACTTCCGACTTACCGGGCGGGGTCTCGGTGCTCAACGATCCCCGGGAGACGATGGGGGCGGCCCTCGAATACCTGGGCTATTCGTTGAACGACACCGACCTGGAGCACCTCCAGGCTGCAGCGGACGTCATCACCGCAGCGAAGGATGGAATCGCGGCGTTCGATTCCGATCAGTACGACGAGCAGCTGGCCAACGGGGAAGTAGCGGTATCCCACGGATACTCGGGGAACATGATCACCGGGTTCGCCGACGCGGCCAACCCCGACGACTTCGTCTACATCCTCCCCGAGGAGGGCGCCACCCTCTGGATCGACAACATGGTCGTCCCCACCACGGCGGAGCACCCCTGCACCGCATTCACTTTCGTGAACTACATCCTGGATGCGGAGAACGGGGCCACCCTGACCAACTTCAACTACTACGGGAGCCCCAACGCTGCCGCTCTGGAGTTCGTCGAGCCCGAAGTGGTCGAGTTCTACGCAGCGTCCGAAGCCGCGAAGCTCGAGGTCATCGCGGACCAAGGCGACTACGAGATCAACTACACCGACTACTTCGCCATCGCCAAGGGTTGATTTGGGTTTGGGGGGCGCTCCGGCGCCCCCCAAACCTCATTTGTCCTTGCCCGGGAGCACGGGTGGGATCGGCTCAGGTGCCGGAGCCGGCTGGCTGCTTGGATTGCGTTTCCGCCACCAGCGGTAGATCAGCCACAACACCAGGATGGGGAGGCCCAGGGTCAGGACCAGCAACGGCAGGATGTAGATCACGAAGTTGATCACCCAGTCGGCGATGCCCTGGAGCCCGCTGAGAAGGTTGCGCAGTGACTCCCGCGCCACCTCGAGCGGCGCCCATTCCTCTTCGACGATGGGCACGGCCTCGGCGGTGGGGGCGAGATGGATGTCGAGTGTCGCCAGGGAGACCACGTCCTGCAGATAGTTGAGCTGGCCCTGGAGCAACTCGATCTCGCCGCGCACCCTCGCCACCTCGTTGAACACCGTGAGCAGCTTTGCGGGATCGGCGTCGGGTTGTTCCCTGACCTCTGTGAGCAACGCGACCAATTCCACTTCCAGGGCCTGGAGGTTGGTGAGCCTCGCCTCGAGATCGACGAACTGGTCGGTGACGTCCTGGGCATCCTGGGACTCGGTCACCACCTCGTC
>JBIOVB010000123.1:0-21174 GCA_044867525.1 Acidimicrobiia bacterium
GCTTCACGGTGGAGGCTACCTGCCCTTCTACAGCGCCCGAGCCGACCACACCTGGGAGGTACGTCCCGAAACCAGGGTCCACATTCCCGACCACAGCCCCAGCCACTACATGCGCGGCCTCTACTACGACACCATGGTGTTCCAGCCGCTGTATCTGCGACACCTGATCGAGGTGGTGGGCGTCGATCATGTGATGCTGGGCACCGACTTTCCCTTCGACATGGGTGAAGTCGATCCGGTTGGCCTCATCTCCGCCACCGAAGGCCTCGATGATGGAGACCGAGCCGCGATCTCCGGGGGCAACGCGGCGCGGCTGTTCGAGATCTCCTGAGACGCAGGTCATGAGACATCGGGCGGCGCGGCGCCACCTGCGGGCCCCGTCAATTCGGGCCGGTACCGGTAGTGGAGGAATTGCGGCGCCCATCGCGCCAGGAGCAGTGCGCCGGCGATACAGGCCAGGCCACCCGAGACCACCGAGAACCGCACCGTCGTCAGAGCGGCGACCAGGCCCGCCTCCAGGTCCCCGAGCCGTGGGCCGCCGGCAACCACCGCCATGTGGATCGATGAGATCCGCCCCCGCAGCTCGTCGGGGGCGGTCAGTTGGACAATGGTTCCCCTGAATATCGCCGAGACCATGTCCGCCGCTCCCGCTATCGCCAGCATCGTCAGGGCAAGCCAGAGGATGCTGGTGAGCCCGAACACGGCGATCGCCGCTCCCCAGATGATCACTGCCACGATCACTGCCCTTCCCTGGCGACGCACCACCGTGACCCATCCCGAGGTGACTGCGCCCAGCAATGCTCCGGCCCCGGGTGCGGCGAACAACAACCCAACCGTGAATGCGTCCCCGCCGAAGACCGTGGTTCCCATTGCGGGAAAGAGGGCGTAGGGCATTCCGAAGACCATGGCGACGAGGTCGATGAGAAATGTCGACTGGAGGAGACGACGGCCCTTGAGGTAGCGGATTCCCTCTGTAATCGAGGCGAGCCCGAAACGGCGGCCACCGCCGACGGTCGGCTGGTGCGGTAGATGGCGGACGAGGAGCGCGGCACCGATGAAGGCCAGGACCTCGATCCCGTAGCTGAATCCGAGGCCGACGGTGGCGATGAGAAGCCCTCCCAGGGCAGGGAACACGGCCTTGGCCACGTTGGTCAAGGTCTGATTGAGCGCCATCGCGGAGGGAAGAAGGCCTCTCCCAACCAGGCCGGGAACTATCGAGGCTCGAGTCGGCGAGTCGATGGCCGAGACTCCGGCGTTGATCGCGCTCAGCACGAACAGAGGCCAGACCATCGGCTGCTCGATGACGGAATTCCAGGCCAAGCCCACCGCAGTGCAAGCCAGGACGAGTTGGGTGACCACCAGGAGGCGCCGCCGGTCGACTGCGTCGGCAAGCGCTCCACCGACGAGTGACACCGCCAACAATGGGACCAGTTGCGCCAAACCGAGGAGGCCGACGGCCACAGTGGATCCGGTCAGGTCGTAAACCTGGAAGGGAACCGCGACCACCGACAGCTGACGGCCGGCCTGGGCGAAGAGCATGCCGCCGAAAAGCCACCGATACCCTGGCACCTGGCGCAGCGGCGTCACATCGACGACGGCCATGCGGCCAATACGTCGGAGCCGATCCGTCAATCGATCATCCTTCCCTGGCCTCGCCCGCGTGACCTTTCCGGGGAATCACCAGCGGTGATCCGACACGGCGGGAAGCTGACCCTCAGACCTATATTCTATGGGATCGAGCCTGTTTTGATCTCATGGCCTCGAAAAGCCACTCCCGGCTCACCGGGTGATGGTTGACGACCACCCCGAAGTCGGAGAGAGCGTGCTCGATGGCCGCCACGACCGCGGCGGCGGCAGGCAGCGTCCCTCCCTCACCGGCCCCTTTGGCTCCCAATGGATTGTTGGGCGACGGGGTCTCGGTGTGGAGCTTGGTCAGGGGTGGCATTTCAACCGCGGACATGAGTCGGTAGTCCATGAACGAAGTGGTGAGCGGCTGGCCCGACTCGGTATAGGCGATCCGTTCCGAAAGGGCGTTGCCGAGCCCATGGGCGACTCCCCCATCGATTTGGCCATCCACAATCATTGGATTGAGGATCGTCCCGCAGTCGTGAACCACAACGTAATTGACGACCTCGATGTCGCCGGTTTCGATGTCGATCTCGACCTCGGCGACATGGGCCCCGTAGGTGTAGCCCATGCCCCCAAACGGAAGTACCCGCTCCACCGAGAGCCCCGGTAGCTGCTGGTCGGGCAGCATGACCGATCCCAGCTTGGGCTGGAGGCTCGAAGCAAGGTCACCGAGCAGTATCTCCGTTCCCGGTTGACCAATGACCATGGCCACCCCCCCAACCAACACAATGTCCTCCGGGGCGGCCTCCAGCTTCCTGGCGGCCAGCTCCTTGATGATCCCCGCCAATTCCACCGCTGCAACGTGGATCGCTGCCGCCGCCGTCGAGCCGGTTCGGCTGGCCACCGTGGCGATTCCGTGCGCGTAGCGCCCGGTGTCGCCGCCACGCACCCGGACCTTTGCCGGGTCGACTCCGAAACTGTCGGCGCAAATCTGGGCGAAGACAGTGGCATGACCCTGGCCCTGGGACCCGGCCCCGGTCTCGACGAGCACCTCGCCGTTGGCCAGGACCTCGAGCCGCGCTCCCTCATAGGGACCGAGGCCGGTGTCCTCGACATAGGAGGCAATGCCCCATCCACGGAGCTTTCCCGCCCCGGCCGATCGTGTGTGCCGCTCCTCGAATCCTTCGATCTCGGCCGCGTCCAGTGCCGCCTCCAAGGCGGCCGGATAGTCGCCACCGTCATAGGTGGTGGGGCGGCCATCCGATGCTGGGATCGCGATCTCGTAGGGAAACTGGTCTGCCCCGATGAAGTTGCGGCGTCTCACCTCGGCACGATCCAGTTGGAGGTCGCGTGCAATGGCATCGATCAGGCGCTCCAGGGCGAACACTGCGTTGGGCCGCCCGGCGCCCCGAATCGCCGCGGTCGGGGGGGCGTTGGTGAACACGACATCGATCGAGCATTCGAGGGCGGGGACGACGTACGGCCCGGACATCAAACGCACGGTGGTGAACGGGACGACGATCCCGTATGCGGCGAATGCGCCCGCGTCATGGACCAGCTCTGCCCGGATTCCCAGGATCCGCCCGTCACCGTCAACCGCTGCTTCCACCCGGCCGCTCTGTCCCCGTTGCTGATTGGTGGAGACAAAATGCTCCCGCCGCCGCTCGGTCCACTTGACGGGCCGGCCCAGCCGCAAGGCGAGAGCAGCCACGACGTACTCCTCCGCGTACACAACAGCCTTCGGCCCGAAGCCACCACCGACGTCCGGGGCCGTCACCCGCACCTGGTCCGTCGACAGGCCGAGGTAAGAAGCAAGCAGGTTGCGAACCGCGTGTGGCGCCTGGGTAGATGACCAAACGGCCAGCCGTTCCTCGACGTCGTCCCACCGGGCCAGAACCGCCCTGCCTTCCATGGATGCCAGGGCACCTCGATGCTGATCGACGTCGATCGACACCCGACGATCCGCCAATTCGAAGGCAGTACCGACGTCGCCGTAGGAAGCAGAGATCCTGGCGACCAGATTCGAGGTCGAGCCGAGGTGAGCGTTGGGGGCATCGACGTCCAATGCCCGCCGGTGGTCGATGACGACCGGGAGCTCCTTGTAGTCGACGTCCACCTGCCCCGCCGCATCCACAGCAGATACCTCGGTAGCGGCAACCACGACGGCTATCGGCTGGCCGACGAAGCACACCTCGTTCGTAGCCAGAGGCGGAGCGGCAATCGGCTGCTGGATCAGAGGGGAAGGGTTCTGGATCGGCATCGGTGCCTCCACCCCCAGGTCCTTTGCCGTGAACAGCCCAACCACTCCGGTCAGTCCGGTCGGGTCGAACGAGATGCGCTCGACCGATGCGTGGGCTTCGACACTGCGGATGAAGACCGCATGGAGCACCCCGTCGAGTTGGATGTCATCGACGTAGCGGCCCTCCCCCCTCACCAGCCGCGGATCCTCGAGCCGGCGAAGCGGTTGCCCGATCAACGCACCAGACCGCCCAGGTCCTCGAGGTAGCGGCACAGGGCAGCCGCGTCGAGGCCGCCGAGCCCTGATTCGCTCGACTCCTCGTACACGGGGATGGCGGCGTCGAGCAGAGGCGTGGGAGCGCCGACCGCATCTGCGAAGGCCTTGATGATCCGGGCGTCTTTGAGAATGATGTCGAGGCGGGCTGCGGGGGGGTAGTCGTCGGCGACCATCATCGGGCCTCTTATCTCCAAGATCTTCGAGGACCCGACACCGTCGGTCATCACGTCCTGGACCAGGGCTGGGTCGAGGCCGGCGGCGATTCCCAGTGCATGCGCCTCAGCCGTGGCCAGGTTGTGCACCGCCACCAGCAGATTGGCCACGTACTTCATCTTGGACCCATTCCCGAACTCACCCAGATAGTGGGTCGATCGCCCGATCGCCTCGAACACGGGCCGGGCCCGTTCGAATCCTTCTCTGCTGCCGGAGGCAAAAACAACCAGAGTCGCGTCCGCCGCCTGGAGGCCGGTCCCCGACAACGGTGTATCCATCAACTCCACGCCCTTCGCCTCCAGAGATGCCCTGGCTGCCAATTTCGAGTCCAGCGGGAAGGTCCCGGCTTCGAGGACGAGGAGACCCGGATGGGCGTTGGCTGCGATCTCCGCAGTTACCGCCCCGAGGGCGGTCGTGGTCGGAAGTGAAAGCACCACCAGATCAGACACTGCTGCGACCTGACCGGCCGATCGGGCGCCGCCACCACCCATCGCAGCCAAGTCCGCTGTCTTGTCGGGGTCGACGTCGAATCCCATTACTTCGAGACCGGCGTTGACCATGTTGCGTGCCATTGACGATCCCATGATCCCCAGGCCCACGACCCCGACTCGATCAGTCATCTTCTTCTTCTCCAAACAGGGACAGGGCCGAAACCAGGCCCAAGTCGCCGTCCACGGCGACGACGCAATCCCCTTGGTCGGAGAGATCCAAACCACACACCGCGGGGACACCCAACGCCCTCGCCGACTCGAATAGGTGGGCCGCAGGGCTTCCGGTTGCGGTCACCAAGGCCGACGCATCCCAAAGCAACGGGGCGAGGGTCTGTGTCGGCCGTTTTCCGGTCACCACCTCCCGTGAGCGATATGTGCAGGACGGGTCCCATGCTTCGACTTGAAGAAGTCTGCCTGCTCCGAGCCCTGGTGCTGCAGAGGTCCCGCGATGATGCGTCCCGTTGGCTGTCACCACGGCCCCCACGAACGGCTCCCAGCGACCAACCCCCATGCGGCTCGCCATCCGGTGCTCCCTCCCTCCGATTACCTCCTCGACATCCGCCACCGTGAGGTACCAGGCCGACTCCAGGTCGGGGACCGCTCCCGCCGCGACCATCGCCGACCGGACCATCTCCACCAGGCTCAAGAGGCGGCCGGCCCGGCTGCGGTCAGGCGGGCGGAGGAGGTTGACCTCTCCGATGGCCTCCCAGGGCTTCGGCCCGCGCAGCGTCCGGAAGCATTCGTGCGCCGCCTCGATTGAGGCCGCCGGAGACCCGCCCCAGACCTCCCCGGCGAGCTGAGCGCTCAATACCTTCGCCTCCGCCAGCGCCTCACCTGGCTGCACGGCGCGCACCGGCTCGACGGTGGGGAGGCCTCCCAGAGCCCAGGGAAGGACCCAGGCTTCGCCGAGAGCGCCCGGAAATCGGGTGACCAGCCTGGCGATTCGAACCAATGTCGGGTCACCGAGCCGGCCGTCACGACTCTCCGGTACCTGAGACTGCATGGGGACCGCCGCTCCGAGTTGCAGCAGCCAAACCTCATCGTCGACCACTGCCCATTCGCACCTGCCCGCACCCACGGAGTCAGCCGCCTGCCGCATGATCTCGACGACCAGAGCGAGGGTCGGCTCATCGAGGACATCGCCGAGCTCGTTCCCTCCCGGCACCTGAGATCCGTGGGGGAAGGCGGCCTGCTGGCCGGTCACCCAACCCTGCAACAGAGGCGCCGGCGAGCCCCTGACACCGATCACCGTGACCGCTCGGTCCGGGCCGATCCGACAAATGCCGCCTGCCCGCGGGCTCAGGAGCGGTTGGACCAGCACCGACATCCGAACGGATCCGGGCTCGATCCCCGCCCTGTTCTGCCGCTCCAGAGCAGCGACCGAGAACGCCGACGCCCAGCAGCCCACCACGCCTCGGGGCAGCTCCTCGACGGAGAGGTCGAGAATTGAGCTGAAGGCACCCGACCACTCCCCGGACCCTTCGAGCGTGCTCGACGAGCGGGCCACCAATCTCGGCCCCATAGCAGAGGCTCGGGATTTCAGCTCGTCCTCGAAGGCCAGAGGTTCGCTGGTGATCGCCATTCGGGCCCCGCCCGAGCCCCTTCGGGCTAGCTCCTCGGCTCCCAATCGCATGTGATGGGCCGAGGCTGCCCCCTCGATGATCACCCCGGGCAGGATGGGAAGTCCGGCCCGCTGGCCACGAGCCAACCAGGCCGCTTTGGCCCCGACCCTCACCGGATCGAGGCTCCGGGGGTCGTCGAGGTTGGTGATCACCCGTTCACGTGACCGAGATGATCTCGTGGGAGGCGTAGCTGGAGACCATCTCGATGCCGGTGTCGGTCACGTACAGCATCTCTTCGAGCCGGACCCCGTGGTCGTGGAGCTTGCCATGTTGGGTCTCGAGGGCGAAGGTCATGCCGGGTTGGATCTCGACCGGGTGGTCAAGCGACCAAATCCGGGAGATGACCGGGGGGTCGTACTGGGCAAGGCCGAGTCCGTGACCCCAGAAGTTGGCGGCGGCCTGGTCCTCTTCCTCGTAGCCCCAGACCTCCTTGGCGGAGGGCCATTTCGAAGCCACGTCGGCGGTTGTCACGCCCGGTTTCGTTGCCTCGATGGAGTCCCACAACCACTTGTGGGCCAGGTCGTAGGTCTCCTGGTGCTCGTCTGTGGGCTTGCCACCCACGCAATAGGTCCGGTAGACGCAGGACTTGAACCCGTTCCACGTGAGGGCGGCGAGGTCGACGATCACCAGCTCCCCGGGCCGGATCAGACGATCGGAGAAGTTACGCCAGTTGGGCCAGGCATTGGGCCCCGAAGACACGATGACATCCTCGACGTCTTCCATCCCGGGTAGGGAGTAGAGCTTCTCGAAACCGAACGCCGCAACCTCGTTCTCGCTGAGCCCGGGCTTGATGAAGTTCGTGATCTCGTAGTGGACGTAGTCGCAGATGGCGCCGACGATGGAGAAGGCCTTGATCTCGTCGGGGCTCTTGATCGCCCGAGCTTCCATCATCGGAGTCATGCCATCGGTCCAGTTGACCCCCCGAGCTTCGAACTGGCGAACCAGATTGATGTCTATGAAGTCGACACCGAGCGGCTGATCCTTGACGCCGGCCTCTTCGAGGTCGTTCATCAGCGAGTCGAGGAACTTGTTGACCTGTTGCTCGGCGGCCGGGCCCACGGCGCCCTTGATCCAGGCATAGGAGTAACGGATGTTCTCCTTGGGGATCCACGGGTTGTGCACCTGGAGATGGAACCCGATGTCACCCTGCTCATAGACGATCGGCGGCTTGCCGGCAGGTAGCACCACATATCGAAGCCCGGGCTTGAGCCGGTTCCAGCCCGGAGTGAGGGTCGAGGACACATATCTCATGTTCTCGTCGTAGAAGAGCAGCATCGCTCCCAAGCCATGGCGCTCCATCGCCGCATGCGCCCGCTTCAGCCGCCAATCCCGCACATTCGCCCAGTTGATGCCTTCCTTCCAGTCACTGCTCAGCGCGAAGAAAGCTTCTCTCATGTCGTCGTGGTCTCCCTCGTTCCTCAGCCGACCCTATCGGGCATCACATCGCGGACGATATCGAGGAACTCGTCATCGTCGAGAAGGCCCTTCTTTGCCAGAGACCGACCTTTGACCTCGGCGAGCACCGCCTCGATCGCCTTGGTCTCCGCGTCGAAAATCCCATGCTTCCCCAGCCAGATCGCCACCGAGTCCAAGCCCGATCCCTTGCCGAGGACGACTTCGGGGACAGCCTGGCCCACCAGCTCGGGCCGATACGGAAAAGGCTCCAGCAGGTCATCACCGACGTTCCTGACCCAGGTTGCGATGATCCCCGACTCCACGTTGTACAGCATGTCGCCGGTCACCGGGCGGTTGGCGGGTTGGGTGACCCCCGAGAGCTCCGCCACGAGGCGGGCGATCTCGGTGAACTTCTCGGTCTTGACTCCCATATCGATCCCGTACATGGTCAGGAGAGCGAGAACCGTCTCCTCGGTCGGGGCGTTGCCTGCCCTCTCCCCGATTCCGCTGACCGTGGTATGGATCACCGACGCACCCTCCGCCACCGCCAG
This sequence comes from Acidimicrobiia bacterium, assembly GCA_044867525.1. Lineage (GTDB taxonomy): Bacteria > Actinomycetota > Acidimicrobiia > Spongiisociales > ZC4RG35 > JALYNX01. The sequence goes on from JBIOVB010000123.1 coordinate 8,357, forward strand.
CACGGTGTTGGCCACACCCATCCCGAAGTCCATGTGGAAATGGGTCTCCAAAGGGACATCCATCCGCTCTCTGACTCTCCGGGTGTAATACCGAATGGCGTGCGGTGAAGTGACCCCAAACGTATCGACAAGAGCGATATTGTCGACGTGCCCGTTCTTGGCGACCGTCTCCAAGTCGTCGAGCAATTCGCTCATCGTGGCCCGGGTGGCGTCGATAGGGAAGAACGTGACCTTGAGCCCATTGTCATGGGCGTACCTCGTGGCCTCCACCGAGGCCTCGATCGCTTTCTCAACCGGCCACTTGTAGGCCTTCTCGATCAAATGGTGGCTGGCCGGCACCTCCATGACCACCCCGCTCACACCACAGTCCAAGGCCAATTCGACGTCGGGCACCATGCACCGACTAAAGGCATAGATCTCCGTGGGCAGCTCGGCGGCCACCATCCGCTCGATGGCCTGCTTGTCCGAGGGGGACACTGCAGGAAGCCCGGCCTCGATCCGATGTATACCTGCCTCGGCAAGGGCCGAGGCGAGTCGATACTTGTCGTCGGCAGTGAACTCGACTCCGGCCTGCTGCTCGCCATCGCGAAGAGTGACATCGTGCACCTTCACCTGAGCGGGGATCTGAAATTCGGCAACTACCTCCGGCAAATAGTTCCAAGGACTCGAAAACCAGAGGTCGGTCTTCCACGGATCCTGCGCCATCTACGCTCCTTGAGAGTCATCGACAAGATGATCCTGCATCATATACGATCCGACTCGGCGATAGCTCTCCACCTCGGGACCCTTGGATGAAGACCTTCACAATTGGCGGATACGGACCGGAGAAGAGTGCCCATGGCGAAGGTCTGGCCAGCTTCAAGCAGGTAGTCGAGGATCGGACCAACGGCGAAATCGAGATCGAGGTCGTCTGGAACATCATGGACCAGGGCCGGCCCAACACCGACTTGTTCGATTTGGTGGCGTCGGGTGAGATGTTCATGTGCTATTTCTCCTCCAGCTACCTGGGGAACGTGGTTCCCGAGCTGGAGATCCTGGAGACCCCGTACCTGTTTAGCGACCTTGCTGCTGCCCACCGGGCCCTCGACGGGCCACTGGGGCCGGTGCTCGCCGACGCCGTCCGCTCCGGTGCCGGGTATCAACTCCTCGGCCTCTGGGACAACGGGTTTCGCCATCTCACCAACCGACACCGGCCGGTGCGGTCCCCCGGTGACTGCAAAGGCATGACCGTGCGCCTGCAGCCCAACGCGGTGCACGAGGAGCTGTTCCGATCCTGGGGAGCAGTGCCGATTGGGATCGATCTCAAACCCGGGATCGAGATGATCGGTCGACTCGAAGTGGATGCCCAGGAGAACCCACTCGCCAACACGGTCGCCTATGGAGTGGACAAGGTCCACAGGTTCGTCACGATGACCGGTCATCTCTATGGGGCCCGGGGGTTGTTCGCTCACGCCGGGACCTGGGATTCGCTGTCAGACGATCTGCGAGAGGTGGTCGCCGCCGCGGCCGGGCACGCCGTAGCCCGTCAACGGCTGGCAGCCGAGAGATTGGAGACCGAGCTCAGGTCCCGCCTGGAATCCGCCGGCAGCGACTTCGTCGACCTGAGCAGCGACGAGCGCGCCGAATTCGTGAGAGCGTCCGCCCCGGCGATCGAGCTCGCCCATGCAGGGATCTCTGCCGACCTGTTCGAGCTCGCGACCAGGTGAGCGTCGAATATTCGTTCCAGGCCCGGGTGGTCGTGGTGACCGGCGCCGCCACCGGGATCGGCAAGGCGACCGCCTGGGCATTCGGGGCCGCCGGGGCCGTGGTCTACCTCATCGACATCGACACCGAGCGCGGCCCGGACGCCGCAGCAGCGATCCCCAACGGCACGTTTCTGAGATGCGACCTCACGTCGGAATCAGATGTCATGGCCGCAGTAGCTGCCATCGAAGCCGGATCGGCCCGTATCGATGTGCTCGTCAACAACGCCGGCGGATTCGGGACAACGCAAGGCATGGAAGACACCCGGCTCCCAGAGTGGCGGAGTGTGCTCGACAACAACCTCACATCGGTCTTCTTGATGACCCGTGAGGCATTGCCCTTGCTGCGGCGGTCCGACGCGGCCCGGATCATCAATCTCGGGTCTCTCGCCGGTCAGACGGCGGGCTGGCGGACTTCGCCGGCGTATGTGGCGGCCAAGGCCGGAGTCCATGCTCTGACCCGTGTCATGGCGACGGAGCTTGCCCCACAGGGGATCACGGTGAACGCTATTGCTCCTTCTGCTGTCCTCACCGAGCGCATCGAGCACTTGCGGGACGAAGATGAGTTGAAGGCAACCGCGGCTTCCATCCCCCTCGGGCGCTATCAGAGCCCGAAGGAGCTGGCGCAATGGGTGCTATTTCTGGCTTCTGCCGAATCCGGATTCATGACTGGACAGACGATCTCGGTGAACGGTGGCCGGTACATGGCGTGACATGGGAGGAGCGATTTGGCAAACCTGATCAGGTTCGACGAGGCGGAGCCTGTGGCCCGCGGCGACGGGATCGAGAGCATCCGGTTGACGCCGTCCCCACTCGAGGGGCAGGGATTCACAATGGGCATCACCAGTTTTCCTCCGGGCACCAGCATCCGGCTTCATAGCCACAACACCATCGAGCAGGTCACCGTGATCGAGGGGGAGGGGCTGGCCGAGCTCAACGGCGACCAGCACCCGGCCCGGCCCTACGACACCACTCAGATCGCACCCGGAGAGTGGCATCGCTTCATCAACACCGGCGACATGACGATGCGGATACTTTGGGTCTACGGGAGCACCGAGGTCACCCGGACCTTCGCCGACACCAACGAGACAGTCGACCAGTTCACCTCGTGAGGTTTGCCGCAGACCGGCTGCAGCTCTTCGTCACCGAGGTCCTATCTGCCGTCGACGTGCTTCCCGAGCACGCGGCTACCACGGCCGCTCGATTGGTCGAGGCCGACCTCAAAGGCCGGACCGGGCACGGTTTGATCCGGGTGCCGATGTACGTGGAACGTATCGAGTCTCACGGGATCAATCTTCGGCCCGACATCGAAGTCCACCGTGACTCGCCGGTCAGTGCCCTGGTCGACGGTGACAACGGCCTGGGGCAGGTGGTGATGACCTTTGCCACGGAAATAGCCATCTCAAAGGCCACAGTCTCGGGGCTGGCCTGGGTGGGCACCGTCAACTCGAATCATGCCGGGGCGGCGGGTGTCTACACCTCGATGGCCCTCCGGCACGAACTGGTCGCCATCTACTTCGCCGTGGCGAGCGCCAACGTCATGCCGCCCTGGGGAGGGCAGAAGCGCCTGCTCGGGACCAATCCGATATCGATCGCGCTCCCTGCCGGAGATGAGGCACCCTTCCTCCTCGACATCGCCACCACCGTCACTTCTCATGGGACCATCAGCGTCCTCGCCCAGGCGGGGGAATCAATTCCGGAGGGCTGGGTGGTCGACATGGACGGAAACCCGATCACTGACCCGGCCCGCGCCGATGAGGGCTTCCTGGTGCCGATCGGGGGCTACAAGGGATCGGGCCTCAACATCGCAATCGGCGTCCTGGCCGGAGTGCTCAATGGCGCCGCATTCGGGTCAGAGGTGATCGACCATCGCGCGGTCCCCGACAGGCCGGCAAACACCGGCCAGGCGATGCTCGTGATCAGGCCCGACCTGTTCCGGGAGCTCGACGAGTTCAAGTCGGCGATGGACGAGCACCTCCGAGCCCTTCGCGACTCGGGCCCGCCGGGAAGTGTCCATCTCCCCGGGGAGGTGGCGGCTGCACTCGAACGAGAGCAATTGGAGTCCGGGATCCCCGTGCCGGACCGACTGCTCGGTCAGCTGCGGGAGTTGGGCAGGAGACTCGGAGTGGGTGACCGACTCGAGGACTGACCTTCAGGACGGAGTCGTCGGTATCGACCAGCGCACATGTTCGGCGGTGATGTCGACGACGGTTCGGCACCCGATGTTTGCCATAGTGTCGGTGATCTCCTCCCTGAGGATCTGGAGCACCCGGGAAAGGGCCGCAGTGCCCCCGGCTGCGAGCCCCCAGCATTGGAGGCGCCCGATCCCGACTGCGGCCGCTCCCAGGGCCAAGGCCATGCAAACCTCCGCCCCCCGTGTGAAGCCACCGTCGACGACGACATCGCCGGCTCCATCGACCGCCTCCACGATCTCGGAGAGCACTTCGATGGTGCTGACACCGTGATCGATGACCCTTCCTCCGTGGTTGGAGACGTAGACCGCGGCGGCGCCCCGGGAGATGGCCTCGACGGCGTCCGAGGGCGTCATCACCCCTTTGACGATCACGGGGAGTGACGTCTCCTCGCAGAGCCACTCGAGGTCGGGCCAGGTGAACCGGGTTCGAAATACATAATCCCACTGCCTGCCCCGGATGTTGGGCGGGCCTTCCGGAGGAACCTTCCAGGTGAAGCCGCTCTCGATGCTGCGATCGCGCCGCCCGATCACGGGCGTGTCCGCAGTCACACAGACACCGGCGAAACCGGCGTCCTCGACCCGGTGCAGGATGTCCGATTGCCAGGACCTGTCACCGAGGACATACATCTGGAAGAAATGGCGTCCCTGGGAAGTCGCCGCTACCGCTTCCCAAGTCGAGTCGCTGAGGATCCCACAGAAGGCCGAAGTCGACATGGCAGTGGCGGCCCTGGCCGATGCGAGGGCGTCATCGGGGTCGTAGAGGGCGAGGGCGCCAACCGGTGCCAAGAAGACCGGCAAACTGAGTGGGATCCCGACTAGTGACGATGCAGGGTCGACATCGGCGACGTCGCGCATCACCCGGGGGACCAGGGCAAGCCTGTTCAGTGCCGCTGTGTTTCGGTCGCGGGTGACCCCACGCCCGGCGCCAGACTCTGCCCAGACCATGGCTCCCGGGTCGATCGCCTCTCGTGCGCGGGCGATTACCTGGTCGATGGTCTGCAGAGTGCTGGGATCTGGGTCGGGCAACGCGGTCACCTCGCGGAAGGCGATTGGGCCTAATAGACGACTTCTACCAGCCGGCGCTCTCTCGCCGAGCGCTCGATTGCCTCGCAAACCTGGGCACTTCGCAGACCGTCCAGACCCGAGGCGTTCGGCTCTTCGCCACGAAGGATCGCCGAGGTGAAGGCCGCCACCGCGAGCCGGTGGGCGTTTGGAGCCGGGTAGTTAGCGACCGTCTCACCGCTGTCGGTGAGGACGGAGAGCGTCCCGTCGCTCCTGGATCGGGTAAACGAGGACCCGAAGATGCGACCCTCCGACCCGTAGATCGAAATGTCATTGAGCGGGTCGCGCAGTTTCTCGTTGGCGTTGTAATGAACGAGAGTTCCATTCGAGAACCTCAAGGTGAGGAGGGCAATCGTCTCCACTCCACCCGAACCGGGACTCCTGTCGAACATCGCCATCACTTCCACTGCCTCCGCGCCGAGCAACACCCGAAGAAAGTCGAGTCCGTGGACCCCGACATTGTGCACCGTGCCAAGACCCGCTATCTCGGGATCGGCGCGCCAGTTGTCGTAGTTGCGGGGCCCGGACCCCACCTGGACCTGGACCATCTCGACGTCCCCGATCGCCCCGTCGGCTATGAGCCTGCTCACCTCCTGGACCCACGGGAGATGGCGATTGTGGAAATTGACGCCCAGCCGGACGCCGGCCTTCGAGCACGCATCGACCGCGCGCTTGGCACTGTCAACGTCGTTCGCCAGCGGCTTGTCACAGAGAACGTGCTTGCCCGCCGCAGCGGCTGCGATCACCTGCTCTGGGTGGAACACGTTTGGGGTGGCGATGAACACCGCCTCCACCTCGGGATTTCCCAGCATCTCGTCATAGTCGGCATATGCATTACGCGCTCCGAACCTTCTGGCGAAGCCGTCGGCGCGACCCTGGTCTCTGCTGACCGCCGCCACCAAATCGCACTCTGGCTCCGCCACCATGGCGGGCGCGATCGTGCTCTGGACGATGTTGCCGATCCCGATCACACCCCAACCGAGTCGACCCGATGGCACCGCGGTCACAGGCCGAGGATCGCAGTCGGGTTGGACGCCAGGATTGCCTGCTTCTCGATTCCGTTGAGCTCGGAGAGGCCGTTGATCCAATTGACCGCGTCGTGGAGGAGCATTGGTGCCGGGTAGTCGGTGCCGAGCACCACTCTTTCGATTCCGACTGCGTCTATGAGAAATCGCAACGCGGGCCCGCTGTAGGTGCAGCAGTCGTAATAGAAGCGATCGAGGTACTCACTCGGGGGTCGCTTCTGGGCGAAGCCGTCGCCTTGCCCGAACGGAGGTATGAAGCCATCGCCACCTCTGCCTTCGAGGGCGCCGGCCACCTTGTCCATTCGCGCCACCCCGAACGCGGTGTACCCACCGCCATGGGCGAGGTATGGCTTGAGATCCGGGTGGCGATCGATCACCCCGCCAAACACCAGAGCGGCATAGACCAGTGCCCGTTCGGTGAGGTTCCCCACGGCGTTGCCCAGCTTGTAGCGCCGAATCCGATAATTGACACAGGTGTCACCGCCCTGATGAAAGAAGACGATCGCGCCCAGCTCCTCGCATGCGGTGAAGAAGGGGGCGAACTCGGGCTCGTCATAGGTCTTTCCTGAGACATGGTCGCTGACGATCACCCCCCTCAATCCCAATTCGAGGACGGCCCTCTCCATCTCGCTGATCGCACTCGGGATGTCCTGCATGGGGAGGGTGGCCAGACCGGCAAAGCGGGTGGGGTGCGATCCCACCATCTCCCCGATCTCGTCATTGCAGTCCCTGGCGATCGACTTCGTCACCCTCAAATCGTTGTCGTATTGGTAGAACCCAACGGTAGGAGTTACCAGTTGCATGTCGACGCCCAGCGCGTCCATGTCCGCCAGCCGCTCATCGAGGGCCTTGTCGAACCCACCGAGCCCGAGCTCCCCGGGGACCGCGTCCAAACCGTGCCACTCGCCACGTTCCCGGATGGCCTGCTTGTAACGTTCCGGCGTCACGTGGGCGTGCATGTCGATCACGGGCATGAGGGGACCTCGACTCGGCGCGCTGGCCAACTACATAACATGCATTATACATTCTACCTGAATGGGAGGTGATGGCCGCCAATGACCGAACTCATGAAGCACCGCTTGCAGCGTGGGGAGCGACTCATGGTCTTTGCCGTGGGCCGGATGTTCAACCACAACATCATCCACTACCTGGGGATGCGCGGTGACTTCGACGGTTTTTGGATCGATGTCGAGCACGCCGGTCTGACCACACACGACATCGAAGTCGCGGCGACGGCAGGGATGGCACATGGTCTCGACTGCTTCGTGCGGGTCCCACCGACGGACTACGCAACCGTGACCCGGTGCTTCGAATCCGGCGCGACCGGGGTGATGGCGGCCCAGATCACCTCGGCCGATCATGCTGAGGAGTTCGTGCAGTGGGCGAAGTTTGCCCCCCGCGGCCGGCGTGGCCTCAACCCGCTCGGGTTCGACGGCCGGTACGGCTCGGTTCCCCTCCCCGAGTTCGCGGAACGAGCCAACCGGGACACATTCGTGGCGATCCAGATCGAGACCGCGCAGGCCGTCGACGAGGTCGACGCAATCGCAGCCATCGACGGAGTCGACCTCCTCTTCGTAGGGCCCTCTGACCTGAGTCAAGCCATGGGGACGATCGGTGACTTCACGGGCCCCAAGTCGATGGAGGCGGTGGACCGGGTCGCCGAGGCCTGTCGTGCCCACGGGAAACAATGGGGGGCGGTAACTCCGTCACCGGCGTATGCGGCGATTCTCGTCGAGAAAGGCTGCACACTGATCTCGGCAACCAACGACGTGAAGTTGGTGGGTGCGGGCCTCGAGAGCTTCAAAGAGGCCTACGCGGACCTGTGGTGAGGGTGCCTCAAACCCCGGCTTCGGAGTCCAGCCCATGGATCTCGATTGGCAGGTTGATGTGCCCGTACTGGATCTCGACGGCGCGGGCCTCATCTTTCGCCTCGTAGCACTCGATCAGCGCAAAGTGATCGGCCACCGCCCGGCGCCTGATCTCGGGGTGCAGACGTTGGGCTTGAGCCACGAACACGCCACCGGCCTCCTCCAACGCGAGCAAGACCGCGCCCAGCCGCTTGGTCCTGGTGGCTCGATGAAAGACCGAGTGAAAGTGGCTGTTCTTCTCCACCCAGGTCCCGACGTCCTCCTCGTCCGCCAGCTCGTCGGCCAGGCCGCGGGCCTGCTCTATCTCGCCTTTGGTGATGCTGAGCATTGCCCGCTGCACGGCAACCGCTTCGAGGGAACGGCGAATCTCGACGATTTCGACCATCTCATCCCAGTCGGGTTTGCGGACCGTCCCGATGCGATGACTGTCGAGTGTGATCAGGCCCTCGCTCGCGAGGTCCCTCATCGCCTCCCGGACCGGGGTTGTGCTCACCTCCAACTGATTGGCGATCTCGGTCTGAACCAACCGAGAATCACCGGGCAGGTCGCCACGCAGGATCGCCGCCCTCAGCACGTCTCGCACCAGATCCACGGCAGTCACCCGTCGCGAAGTAGACGCCGCCAGGCGCAGGCTGTTCTCGATTGTCATCGACGATCCATCATCACGGTCAGTGGCCAATTATCGAGTGGTCGGATGGGAAACGCGCACTTTTGAGGTCCATTAACTTCTTGTACTATACCTAATATATAGAGTCGCCGACTAGGACGTTGGTCAGGCGCGTCGCCAAGAGAGGAACAACCACATCAGCCGTTACGCAAAGGGTCCCTTCGGCGTCGACTGGGAAGACCGATATGACTTTCCCGAACTGCGTCGGCAGCGAGTCGTGAAAGCGCAGAATGCACTCTCCGACTCGGATGCGGACGGGCTCTTGGTATGGAAGGACGAGAACGTCCGCTACCTGACCTCGCTGCGCGCCCAATTGATCGCGGGCAAGACGACGTCATTGAACGGCGCCCTTCTAACACCCGACGACGAACCGGTCCTCCTCGGTTCCGGGGGTGAGATCGACAAGGCCAGATTCGGGATGAGCTGGCTCGCCGAGGCCCACGCCGTCCCCATCATGGAACAACGAGAGTTGGTCGACGGCTTCGTGAAGGACATCCTCACACCGCTCCTCGCTTCGAGGGGGCTCACCAAAGGGAAGTTGGCCGTCGATCAGGCAAACATCTCGTTCATCGATTCGATCCGAGCTCATTTTCCGGAGATGGTCTTGATCGACGGGGACACCGTGATGCAACAGGCGAGATGGGTGAAGACCGATCTCGAGGTGGCAGTCATCGAGGAGGCTTGCGCGATCGGCGACTCCGTGACCCAGCGCGCCCTCGACGAGACTCGTGCTGGGCGCCGCGAGCTCGATGTCGCCGCCGACGCCATGCAGACCCTCTTCCAACTCGGGGGTGAGATGGCCCATGTCATCACCCCGTTCGTCGCCTCCGGCGAGCACATGTCTCCCCCACATCGGCTGGCGACCGACAAGATCATCCGCAACCAGGATCTCTGCTTCATAGACATCGGCGCCATGTGGAACGGCTACTTCGCCGACATCGGGAGGACCACCATCGTGGGCAAGCCCTCTCAGGAGCAGAAACAGATATATACCGCGGTGTACGAAGGTCTCATGGCGGGCCTGGCGAAGATGCGGCCAGGAAACACCAACCAGGACTGCGCAGATGCCATCGTCGCCAAGATCTCAGAGCATGGGCTCGGCGACCACCTGTTCAGCCTCTTCATCGGCCACGGGATAGGGATGGGTGCCAACGAGCCCCCATACATCGGCGAGACCCTGCCCGGTGCCACCACGTATGAGTTCCAGCCCAACATGGTCTTCGCCGTCGAACCACTGGTTTGGGTGCCGGATATTCGCGGCGGAGGTGGGGTACGACTCGAGGACATGGTCCTGATCACCGACGCCGACCCCCACCTGCTCTCGAGGGTCGAGTACGAAGACCGCTTGATGCTCTGACGCCGACTTCAATCCTCGAGCTCGCGGAGCACGGCGTCCACGATCATGTTGGCTACCCGATCGACCGACTCCGCCGTGTTGCCCGCGACATGGGGTGTCAACAACAGGTTGGGAAGCCCCCGGAAACGAGAGGCTTGCCCTTGACCCAGGGGCTCGGACTCGAAGACGTCGAGAGCGGCGCCGCCGATCGTCCCTTTGCGGAGAGCATCCGCCAATGCCTCCTCATCCACCGTGCCCCCGCGTGAGGTGTTGATCACGATCGCGCCCGGCTTCATCTGCGCCAGGGCCGGGCCGTCGATCAGGTTCCTGGTCTGCTCGTTGAGCGGGGTATGGACGCTGACCACGTCGGAGGATGCGAGGAGGTCGGGAAGCGACTTGCGATCGACGGTCCGCCACGCCTCATCGCCGTCCGCGAGAAATGGGTCATGGGCAGCTACTTCCATCCCCAGCCCCCGGGCCCGAGTCGCGACTTCGCGCGCAATCGACCCCAGGCCAACCAGCCCCATTGTCTTCCCTGCAGCCTCCCGTCCGAACGCATGACCCTGGCGGGGCCACTCTCCGGCCACCATCGATTCGGTCATCCCGAAGACACCGCGCATGAGGACGAGCATCGCGCCGATCACGTACTCGGCAACCGAGACCGCGTTGGCCCCGATCGCGGGGATCACTTCGACACCCGCATCGGCGCACCTGACCATGTCGATGTTGTCCAGGCCCACACCGAGTCGACCGATGACTCGCATCGACCGCGCCGCCGATACCAGTTCGTCATCGATCTGAGTCCGATTCCGGATGAAGATGGCATCGGCGTCAATCACCTCCCGTAGCAGTCGCTCACGGTCGGCATACATGTCAGGGTCGTACACCACTTCGAACCGGGCACGAAGCCGCGCCAGGTACTCCTCCTGCAGATACTCGGAAACCACGATCCGCCTCATCGCGCCTCCTCTTCGACCGGGCCTATTTGCCGGAGCCCGAGACGAGACCCGCCACCACGTACTTCTCGACGCGGCTGTAGACCAAGATGAAGGGAAGCACGGTGAGCATGGTGAATGCTGCTTCGGCCGGGAAGTTGGCCAGGCCCTCGATGCTCTGCATCAGGTACAGCTCATAGGGGAGGGTGCGCTTTCCCGGTGTGCTGGTCAGCACCAACACGAGAGTGAACTCATTCCACGCCTCGCGAAAGGCGAGGACACCGATGGTGATCATGGCCGGTGCCGCCAGCGGAGCAACGATGTAGCGGAGTCGGCCCCAGAGGGTGGCACCGTCCACGTTGGCCGCTTCCTCGATCTCGCGTGGTATCTGTTGGAAGAAGCCCACCATCAACCAGACCGCCAAAGGCAAGAGCATTCCGGTGTAGACGATGATCAGGGTGATCCTCTTGTCGAGCATCCCGGTCGCCACGGCCAAGCGGTAAATGGGGACCATGATCCCGAGGCTTGGCACCAGGCGCGGGAGCAAGGTGAACAAGAGCAACAAATGCCGCCCCCGGAACCGGAACCGGGCAAAGGCGTAGGCCGCGGGAACTCCTATCGCCAGGGTGAGAACTGTGGTCCCGACTCCAACCACCACGCTGTTGACGAAGGAGGTGGTGAAGCTCTCACTTCCGAGGACCTCCTTGTACGCATCGAGGGTGGGGTCGACCGGGATCAGGCTCGGCTCGGAGAACACCTGGTCCTTGGTCTTGAAGGAGACGGAGGTAGTGACCAGGAACGGGGTCACTGTCCAGAGCACGAGTGCGATCAAGGGGATGCCAAGCAGAACCTGCTTGGCCGTTCCCCGGACCCGGCCCCCAACCACTCGTTTCGGCTCGGGTGGCGGTCCGGTGACCGCGCCCGCCGCCTGTGCCGTCGCCCCGGCGAGAGCCGGCTCACCGTTGCGTCGGCCGATCATTGGTCGTACTCGTACTTCCGGGCAACGCCGACATAGAGGAGCGTGAGCACGGCGTTGAGCACCAGGATGAACGTTGCGATGGCCAGCGCCTGGTTGAACTCGAGGTTCCGAAACGCCACCGTGTACATCTCCATCGCCAGGGTCTGGGTGGCCTTGAGTGGCCCGCCTCCGGTCAGGGCGAGAACGACGCCGAGACCTGTCAGCGTGGAGTAACTGAGCCAGACGATGCTTATCACCAACTGCGGGGTGAGCAGCGGGATGATCAGTGATCTGGCTCTGGTCCAGCCGGTGGCCCCGTCGACGAGCGCCGCGTCCAGGTAGGACTTGTCGATGGTCATCAGCCCGCCGAGAAGGACCAGGATGGTCAGCGGGAGGTCGGTCCACACCTGGGCGAGGATGACCACGAACATGGCGAGGCTGGGCTCACTGAGCCAGCCGACACTGTCGAGCCCGAGCCATTCGATGACCTGGTTGATCATCCCGAATTGCCCGTTGAACATCAGTCGGAACATCACCGCGGCCGCGACATTGGAGATGATGTAGGGGGCCACGGTGACCGCCCTCAGGAAGCGAAGTCGTCCCACGACGCGGAACAATGCGAAGGAGAAGAAGAGGCCGAGAGCGGTCCCCAGGACCAGCGATCCGATGACGAAGACGGCAGTCCGGTTGAAGGCGTGCCAGAAGGCGGGAGCCGCGAACATGTCGGCGTAGTTCTGGAACCCAACGTATTCGAGGGGAGCGCCCAAAGTCGGAGCGCGATACAGGCTCTGCCACAGCCCGTAGAGCACCGGGAACGCGAGGATTGCCGCCACCAGGAGGATGGCGGGCAAGCTGAAGATGTATGGGGTCGCGGGGCCGTGCCCGATGAAAGCGTTGCCCCCCGGGTCGTTTCGGCCGGGCTCTGGCCTGCGGAGCCACCGCCTCGATCTGGTGATCGTTCCCGCCGTCATGGCTACGGCTCCCTCGTTCTCGCGCTACTCCACAAGTCCACGCCTTCCCAAAGGTAGGCG
>JBIOVB010000124.1:0-8001 GCA_044867525.1 Acidimicrobiia bacterium
CCGGCTTCGATCTCATCTTCGATGCCCTGCAAGTAGTTCCAAACCGCCCAAGCGGCGAGCCCGGCCAGTATCAAGGCCACAAGCAGAACGATGGCTCTCCTACCCATTGAGTCCCCTTCGTTTGTCCCCTCGGTTGGGCGCTTGCCTCGGGCCGGCGCACACCTTGCGGCATGCTACCGGTCGGGGCGCGCCCGCCCAGTGTTTCAAGTCCAATTCCACAGGAATGATTCGGACCGTATGAAGTCAGTCTTGAGGCTTTCGCGGAGAACTCCATAGTGCGATTGCCCCATTGTGCTCAGAAGCACTTCGTGCGCTAGTCCCGGAGCAGGCCCCCTCGCCCGACCTGACGGTCGGACAGTCCCCTGCTGCGCAGGGGGACTACGCAGGTCTCAGCGTCTTCCGATCCCGCGCTCCTTGAGCTCCTGGAGGATCGCCTCCAGCGAGGCATCCACCGGCATCGGCGGTCTCTCGTCTTCTGTGGGCCCGAATTCGCGCTCGAACTCCTTCTGAGGACGGCGACGGCCCTTCTTCTGCTCTTCGATCTGAGCTTCCCGCTCCTGCCAGTCCGGCGAAGCCTGCTTGATCGAGAGAGACACCCGGCGTCGCTCGTTCTCCTTCTCGGTGATCTTCACCTTGACCGGCTGGCCGATTGAGAGCTCCAGTTCCGGAGACTCGACACGGTGCACCGCGATCTCCGAGACGTGGACCAGGCCTTCGACACCGTCCGCCACCGAAACGAAAGCACCGAAGGGCACCGTCTTGGTGACGACTCCCTCGACTACATCGCCCACCTCGTGCTCGCGGGCGAACACGTCCCAGGGGTCGTCACTGGTCTGACGGATCGACAACGAGATCCGCTCCCGGTCGCGGTCGACCTCGAGGACCTTGACCGTGACGTTGTCCCCGACCTTGACCAATTCTCCGGGATGATTGACGTGTTGCCATGAGAGCTCGGAGACGTGGACCAAGCCGTCCATCCCCCCGAGGTCAACGAAGGCGCCGAAGTTGACGACCGACGAGATGACGCCCTCGCGGATCTCGCCCTCGCCGAGGCCGTCGAGGAATGCGTTGCGCTCCTCGGCCTGGGCCTCCTCGAGGTAGGCGCGTCGGGAGAGCACGACGTTGTTCCGCGCCCGATCGAGCTCGATCACCTTGGCGGTGATCGTCTGCCCGATGAAGGGGTCGAGGTCGCGCACCCGACGCAGGTCGACCAGTGAGGCGGGGAGGAAGCCGCGGAGACCGATGTCGACGATCAAACCGCCCTTGACGACCTCGATGACCGTGCCTTCGACCGTGCCCTGCTCCTCAGACACCTGCTGGATGCGGCCCCACGCCCGCTCATACATGGCCCGCTTCTTGGAGAGGATCAGTCGCCCTTCGTCGTCCTCTTTGTTGAGGACCACGGCCTCCACTCGATCGCCCACTTTGACCGCGTCTTTGGGGTCGACGTTGTTGCGGATCGACAGCTCGCGGGTCGGGATGAGGCCTTCGGACTTGTATCCGATGTCGATCATCGCGCCGTCGGAGTCGACGCTGACCACGGTCCCTTCGACGATGTCGCCCTCTTTGAACTCGAGAACAGTGGCTTCTATCGCCCGTTCGAAGTCGTCGCCGATGTCGTCGGGAAGCTCACTCAAATCGGGGGCAACCAGAGCCTCACGGCCTGAATGCTTGGTCGGCTCGGCGGTCGCTTCCACCGGCTCGGCGGTCGCTTCCATCGGCTGCTCTTCCACCTGCTCGGCGGTCGCTTCCACCTGCTCGGCGGTCGCTTCCACCGGCTGCTCTTCTACGGCCGGCTGCGATGCGTCCACCGGCTGCTCTTCAACCACGGGTGCTTCGGAATCGGGCATTTCCCCGTTGGTTGACTCGGGCGCCTCCACACTCCCCTCCTCGGCAGTGTTCACGGGCGCGTTCTCTTGGTCGATGGACATGTTTGGGTGGTTACCTCCGAAAGGAATTCCCGCTGACGCTGGGTCTGCGAGTGTGGCGAGTGTACGCAGGAAACTGCGTTACTGCCAATGGGTTTCGGCTGGTCAACCCTTCACGCTCGCCAGGTCCGGTCCGGTGGCGACCTCGACCTGCAGGGGCACATCGAGATCGACGACGCCCTCCATTGTCCCCACCACCAGCTTTTCCACGACATCGATCTCGTCGACCGGGCATTCCAGGATCAACTCGTCGTGAATCTGGAGCACCAGTGTCGACCCCATGCCCTCGTCCCTGATCGAAGCGTCGAGATCGATCATTGCCTTCTTGATGATGTCGGCCGAGGTCCCCTGCACCGGGGCGTTGAGCGCCATGCGCTCTCCCATCTGCCGGATCCTGAAGTTGTCCGACTTCAGCTCGGGCAGATAGCGACGCCTCCCGAAGAGGGTCGTGGTGTATCCCTGGTTGCGGGCCAGGGTGACCATTGCCGACATGTACTCCTTGACCTGGACGAACTGGGAGAAGTAGGCGTCGATGTGGTCCTTGGCCTCGTCTCGTGAGATCCCGAGGCGATCGGCGAGCCCGAAAGCCTCCATTCCGTAGAGCAGGCCGAAATTGATCATCTTCGCGGTCCGGCGCTGGTCGACGGTCACCTCGGTCTCCTCGAGGCCCCAAACCCGCGCCGCGGTGGCGGTGTGGATATCGGAGCCGGTGCGAAAGGCCTCGATCAGGAACGGGTCTCCGCTCATGTGGGCCAGGACCCGGAGCTCGATCTGGGAATAGTCGGCGACCAGGAAGAGGGCGCCGTCGCCGGCTACGAACGCCCGGCGGATGGTCCTCCCCGATTCGGAACGGACCGGGATGTTCTGCAGATTGGGCCGGTCCGAGGACAGCCGGCCGGTGGTGGCGGCCATCTGGTTGAAGCGGGTGTGGATCCTGCCGCCCGCATCCACCAACGGCAGATACCCGTCCACATAGGTGCTGCGCAGCTTCTCCAGCTCCCGATATTCGAGAAGCGCCTCGATCAGGGGGTGGTCGATCTTCTTGAGCACCGAGGCATCCGTAGACGGTTTCCCAGTCGAGGTCTTCTTGACCACCGGAAGCCCCAGCTTCTCGAACAGGATGTATCGGAGCTGGTCGGTCGAGTTGACGTTGAACGGCTCGCCAGCGAGCTCCTGGACTTGGGCGTCGAGCTTGGTCAATCGCTCCCGGAGGTCGGCCCCTAGACCTTCGAGGTAGGCGCGGTCGACTCCGATCCCGGCGTGCTCCATCCGGGCCAGCACCGGCACGAGTGGGAGCTCGAACTGCTCGAACAACTCGATCTCGTCGCGCTCCGCCAGCTCCGCACGCATCTTCTCGGCGAGCCTGCGCACAGCCTCGATCCGCCGCCCCTCGGTTTCGAGGTCGGGACCGGTGTCGAAGGGCAGAGTCCCTGCCCCGGTCTCGTCGTCTGGGGACTTCAGCTCGATGTCGAGCCATCTTTCGGCGAGGGCCTCCAGGTCATAGGCCCGCTGGGACGGGTTGATGATGTACGCCGCCAGCGCCGAGTCCATCTCGAGACGGGCCACGTCGTGGTCGAGGTCGAGAAGAGCCCGTGTCAGCTCCTTGAGATCGTGGCCGACCACCGAGGTCGCTCCCGATTCCATGGCCTCGAACAGGGGACCCGCAGCGTCGAACGGGACCACCACCGCCTCCGCAGGCCCGGTGGCGATCACCAAGCCGAACGGCTCCTGCCCGTCGTTGACCAGGGCCACGACCAGGGTCGGCATGCTTGCGAGCTCGGCTACCTCGCTCTCGGAGGTCACCAGCCGTGAGGCCACTTCGAGAACCTCCGCGCCGCCGGACGCCGAGGGAAGAGCCTCCTCCAGATCGCTCCACATCGAGTGGAACTCGAGGCTGTCGAAGAGGTCCTTGACCAATTTGCGATCCCACTCCTTGGTGGCGAAGTCGTCGATGCCGACACCGACCTCGAGGTCCTCGACCAATGTCATGAGGTCCCGGTTCAGGAAGACCTGCTCCCGGTGGGTCGCCAGGTTTTCCCTCAGCTTGGGGGTCATCTCGTCGAGTGCCATGTAGATGCCATCGAGGGTCCCGTGGTCGGCCACCAGCCGGGAGGCCGTCTTCTCCCCCACACCGGGCACACCGGGCAAGTTGTCGGAGGTGTCGCCGCGGAGGGCGGCGTAGTCGACGTACTGGCTGGGTGAGATTCCGTACCGCTCCTCGACCCAGCCTTCGTCGGCGAGCACGGTGTCGCTGATCCCCCGCCTCGTGTACACCACGCGCACCGGGCCGCCTATCAACTGGAATGCGTCACGGTCACCGGTGACGATCAACACCTCCCAGGCCCGGTCGACTGCGAGTTTGGCCAGCGTGGCGATCAGGTCGTCGGCTTCATAGCCCTCCATGCGCAGCTGGGTGACCTGCAGTGTGTCGAGCACCTCGTCGATCAAGGGAAGCTGGCTACGGAAGTGGTCCGGGGCCGCCGATCGGTTCGCCTTGTACTCCGGATAGGACTCGGTGCGGAAGGTCTGGCGGGAGACATCCCAGGCGACGGCGATACCGTCGGGGTGGAAGTCTTTGAGGAGCCGGATCAACATCCTCGTGAACCCGAACACCGCATTGGTGACCTGACCGCCCTTGGTCGCCAGGTCCTCGGGGAGGGCGTAGAAGGCCCGATAGGCGATGGAATTGCCGTCGATCAGGGCGAGGGTGGGCACGTGTCGACGGTAGCGGTTGCCCGGGTCAGTCGGACAGCCTGGTCAGCAGGTGGTCCCGCTTGTGAGCCAGCCTTTGGCGACGGTCGGCAAGGCGACCCAGGATGCGCTCGAAGCGCCGAACATCACCTGCGGTGAGCCCCGCTTCCTCACGGTCGATGTAGTTGCCGACGACGGCGTCGCGTTGTGCGTCTTCGTTGATGAGCCGGTGGTAGTCGAGCTCGGCCATCACCTGACGGGCTTCGCCATCGATGGCCTCGATCCGGTCGTTGATCCGGAAGATCTGTCGCTGGACTCGATTCACCTGTTTCTGAGGCTATAGCGGGACGCGTTCTATGGCCTGCACGGGTCATACACTCTCGAGCCGGCCGGAGTGGCGGAATGGCAGACGCGATGGACTCAAAATCCATTGTCCGCAAGGGCGTGTGGGTTCGAATCCCACCTCCGGCACTTTTCTCAGGACAGTTCATCCCAACGGCCGATGACATGACCCAAGGTGTCGTACGCCGCGACGTCGAACTCGACGAAGTCGTAGTCCTCGATTTGCGCCGGGAACAGGGCCAGCCCGGCGGTCGGCCGCTGCCACATCGGCTGCCCGTCGTCGACTGTCACCGCCACCACCGACGTGCCCGGTGGGACCTCGACACGGAGGTTGGCGGTCTCGCCCTCGACCCCGCCGTAGCCCATCGCCCCGTAGCGATAACGGCCGAAGGCGTCGCCGCAACCGCCTCCAGCGCCACCCCCAGGCATGAGCTCGTTCTCACAGCGCTCGCCGTCGACATTCCGATACACCACGAGCCTGGTGTCGGTCTGGTCCAAGAGACCAATGTGGTAAACGGCACTCTCCGGATCGCGAACCGCTTCATCCTCGAAGATGGGGGTTGCGGTGAGATCCCAGAACATCTGGGAGATCACCGACGAGTCCGTGGCCTGCGCCAACTCCACCTCTGTCCCCATCCGGCTGGTGTCGAACTTCGGCTCGGGCCCGAGTGCGGCTTGGTAGGTAAGAGGGTCCTCGCCGATGCGGGTCGCTCCTGTTGCGATGCGCTCGAAGTACTGATCCGCCAGCATCAGCTGGAAGTCCGGTGAGTACTCCACTTGATAAGGGTCGAAGGTCTGGTCGATCTCGTGGGCCACGTTCTCGACCTGCTCTGGATCCTCGAGGAGGACCAGGACAGCGGCTGTGAGCGGCTCCTCTCCTGTCGGCTCCGGGCCCCGGATCGTGGTCTCCACCACGTCGTCGGTGGCGTCGGTAACCGGTGGCGGCTCGTAGAAGACCGCGACGTTGGGGTAGTAGTCGACCGACCGCACTCCGTCGATCGCATCGAACTGATCGATGAAAGCTTCGGGATCGGCTGGTGCCGGGAACGTGGCCATCAGGTCCCAATCCAGGTTGGCGAGTGGCCCGCCGGGCACCGGGTCGTCGGGACTGCCCGCAAGCCAGGCCACCGCACCGACGACCAGCACCAATGCAAACGTCCCAGCCGCAACGAGGGGGCCCGCGGGGCGCCGACCTCGGGTTGGTGTCTGCTCGACCGATCCGTGAGAAGTCAGGTCGTCCCAGTCGACCGTGGGCGCCTGGGTCTCGAAACGGTCCCATACCTTGCGGAGATCGGGGTGATCTAGGGCGTCGTGCTTACTCATCGCTCAGTACCTCTTTCAGCTTTCTTCGCGCCAGGACCAAATAGCGGCGGACCGTCCCCGGTCGGCATCCCATCAACCCAGCGGTCTCGGTGACGGGCAGGTCCTTCCAATACGTGAGATAGACGGCGGCCCGTTGCTGTGCTGAGAGGGCGATCACCGCCTCCAGGACCTCGGGTCGGAGCTCCGCCGACGTGGACTCGCCGCGCAAATATGGGAAGTCTCTCGAACTCCTGCGGTGGTTCTTGGCCTCGTTTGTGATCGCCCGAAACAGGTACGGCCTCGGGTCATCCAGCGCCGTCAACGATCCCTTTGCGGCGAGCACCCGGACCACGACTGCCGACAACAGGTCCTCGGCGTGGCTCGAGCCAACGAGCACTGAGGCGTACCGCACCAATTCCTCGCTGTGCTTTCGCCAGACGGCCTCGTCGCTCACCCCTCTATCACACACCGGATCATCGATCCGCTGCACCTCAAGGCAAAAAACTTCTGACAGGGTATGGAATCTGTCTGGGATGCACTGTACGATACGAACATATGTTCGATAGCTCAGGGATACCGAAGGGGCTGGCCGATATGGCTCCGGGCCCATACCTTGCCGGGATCCTGGCCTCGATCGACCGGGACAGCTTGTCGGGTCACGATCGGGTCACGTTGATGCGAGCGGAAAGCCGTCAGGCCGCGCACTACCAGGCTCAGGCCTATGCCTCGATGTCGGGCGTGGTCGATGCGATTTCCGAGGTCGAAGATGTCCCAGTAGACATGGTTATGGACGCGGCCAGCGATGAGATCCGGGCCGCTCTCACCTTGACCCGTCGCGCGGCCAATTCCCGACTCGACTTTGCCACGACGCTGACATCTGACTATCCCCGCGTGTGGGAAGCGTTGCATGCCGGTTCGATTGACGTCCCCAAGGCGATGGTTCTGGTCCAGACGACTAGCCACCTCGACGCCGAGCATCGAGACAGGGTGGTAGAGGCTGGATTGGAGCGAGCCCCGATGCAGACCACCGGTCAGCTGCGGGCTCGTCTCGATCGTTTGGCTTTGACCACGGATCCTGACATTGCGAGGAAGCGCTACGAGGAAGGCTTGGAGGAGAGGCGGGTTGTAGTCGAGGCGAACACGGCTGGGACCGCAAACCTCTACGGTCTGTCCCTGCCGGTTGCCGACACTCGGGCCGCGCTGCAAAGGGTCAACCGCATCGCGCGCCGCCTCAAGACGAGAGAAGAGTCGCGGAGCCTGGACCAGTTGCGCGCCGATGTGTTCCTGGACCTGCTCAATGGTCGGGCCCAAGGAAGAAGGGAGGCGGACCGCGGCGGGGTCGAGATCACGGTCGCTCTGGAAACACTGGCCGGGCTGTCCGAAGCGCCCGGCGAGCTCAATGGGTATGGGCCAGTCATCGCCGACGTCGCCCGTCAGGTAGTCCTCGACCAGCCGACCTCACCGCACCGGGTCACCATAACCGAACACGGGGAGCCGGTTTGGACCGGCACCACCCGGAGGAGACCCAATGCCCACCAGACCCGCCATGTCGAGACCCGCAACCCGACATGTGTTTTCCCCGGGTGTCGAATGCCGGCGAGCGACTGCGACCTGGACCACACCAACGACTTCGCACGCGGTGGGCCCACCACTGTCAACAATCTGGCGCCACTGTGCCGACACGATCACATCGGAAAACACAAACGCGGCTGGCAACTCGAACGGATCGGGCCCGGCC
>JBIOVB010000125.1:0-15765 GCA_044867525.1 Acidimicrobiia bacterium
GGGGGATTCCCCGCCTCCCGCCTCCACCGAACACCGCGTCGATCACCAGGTCGGCCTCCGAGGGCGATTCCAGCCTGCCAATGGGCACCCCGGTCGACCTCGCCCTTTCGGCCGCCAGCACCGCCGGACCCGTCCTTGCGTCTAGGAGGGCGCGAACCTCCACGTCGACCCCCCGCCGCCGCAAGTAGTGAGCGGCGACATAGCCATCGCCTCCGTTGTTACCCGGGCCGGCGAGTACCACCACCCTCTTCCCATAGCCGGCTCCATGCCGCACCGCGGCCAGCGCCACGGCAAGCCCTGCCCGATCCATTGCGGCGTCGACATCTCCCGGATAAGCAGCATCGACTCGCCGGTACTCCTCGGCGGTGAGGACCGGCCTCACCCGGGAAATGCCCCCAGCACGGTCTCGATGACGCGATCTCGGTCAGACTCAGCCAGATTTGAACCGCTGGGAAAACAGATCCCGTTCTCGAAGAGTTGGGCCGACACCGCCCCGCCATACATTTCACAATCGGCATAGACCGGCTGGAGATGCATCGGCTTCCACACCGGGCGGGCCTCGATATCGAGGGCTTCGAGCCGGGTGCGCACCTCCTCACGATCGGTGCCAGCCGCCTCGGGATCGATGGTGAGGCAGGTGAGCCAGAAGGTGGAGCGGCAGCCTTCTGCCTCGGGCATGAACTCCACTCCCGGAAGCCCGGCGAAGGCTGTGCGGTATGCGTCGTTGTGCCCTCGGCGGATGTTCACCCGCCGTTCGAGGTCGGCCAACTGGGTGCGGCCGAGGGCGGCGAGCAGGTTGGAGAGACGGTAGTTGTAGCCCACCGTCGAATGCTGGTAGTGAGGGGCGGGGTCCCTGGCCTGGGTCGCCAGCCACCTCGCTTGTTGCGCCCAGTCCTCGCGGTCGGTGACCAGGGCTCCACCGCCACTGGTGGTGATGATCTTGTTCCCATTGAAGGAGAGGGTGGCCATGACCCCGAAGCTGCCCGCGGGCCGGCCCTCATAGGTGGCGCCGAGGCCTTCGGCCGCGTCCTCGACCAGCGGGACCTCGATCTCGGCGCAAAGCTGCTCGATCCTGCCGTACTCCGCGCATTGCCCGTAGATGTCCACGGGGACGCAGGCTGCGAACTTCCCGCCTTCGGTCAGCGCCTCGGCCAGAAGATCGGGATCCATGTTCCACGTTGTCAGGTTGCTGTCGACAAAGACCGGTTCGGCCCCGGTGTATCTCACTGCGTTTGCGGTCGCGGCAAAGGTGAGAGACGAGACCAGAACCCGGTCCCCAGGACCGACTCCCAGGGCGAGCAGCGCCAAATGGAGGGCAGCTGTTCCGCTGGAAAGGGCTACTGCGTGCTCCCGATCGGTCACCGCAGCCAGGTCCGATTCGAAGGCGTCGACTTCTGGACCCAGCGGGGCGATCCATCCGCTCTCGACAGCACTTTGGATCGATTTCTGGTCCTCGGGCAGGATGTCCGGCGGGGACAGGTAGACCCTGGTCATGTCCCCATTGAGGCTAACCAGCGGCAGGTGCCACGGAAGCGGCCGTGCGCAACAGCTCTTCGACAAGGGAGGAGACCCGGTGCAGGTCGTGATGGGCCAGGACCCACTCCCTGGCGTCGGTGTCCACCATCTGGTCGGTACCGAGACGCCGGGCCAGTGCATCGGCGAGTGCGGGCACGTCCCCAACGGGGATCAGCTCCGCGTATCGGCCGTCGCGGGCCGCCTCACGCACCGGGGGTATGTCGAACGCCACCACAGGTATCCCGATCGCCATGGCTTCGAGGACCGCGGTCCCCAGGCCTTCCATCAGCGAGGAGAAGGCGAAGACATGGCCGTGGCGCAGATAGTCGGTGACACGCGTGCTGTGTCCGACCAGGGTCACCGCATCCGTTAGACCGAAGCGTGCGATGGCGCCCTTCACCCCATCGGACGCCTCACCGTCACGCCCCAGGATCACGAGAGAGGCTTCAGGGACCACGGCGCGTGCTCCCGCGAAAGCCTCGATCAGCAACGCCTGTCCTTTTTGTGCTGCCAACCGCCCGACGTTCACCGCCAAAGGCCCTGCCGGCAGTCCGAGCTCATGTCTCGACGGAGGAGGACCGGGAGCCGGTACCGGCACCCCACGGGGGATGACGCTGACATGAGCGGGATCGAGGCCGAGGAGTGCGGAATTGGAGGCCTTTACCTCCTCGGTCAGCGCTCGAAACCAAACATTGTCCCTCCGCGCCGCCCAGCCGGCGATCGTGCGAAGCAAGGCCGCCCGTCGGGTCCCCGCTCCGGGCTGGTAGGTGCGAAGCAAATCGAGGTCACCGGAGAGCACGAGGTTGGAGACGACGGGGACCGCTAGCCGTCGTGCCGCAATCTGTGCCACGAGGTTGCCAAGGAACAGGCTGGACTGGATCACGTCCGGCGCCCACTCGGCTATCAACTCGCGCACGTGGCTGACCGCCCGCGGCCAGGTTCGAGAGCCCGAGCCTTCGGCCAGACCGATGACATCGACCGGGATACCCCGTTCGTCGAGCAGGCCCTGGAGGTCTCTGCGGTCGTAGAGGAGGACCACGCGTTGCTCGATGTCACCCGAGAAACGAGTGATCTCGCGCACCATCCCTTGCTCGGCGCCACCCGAGCCGGAAAGGCTGTCTATGACGTGCAGGACCCTCATGTATTGCGGGAGATCACGAGAGAGAGCGAGGGTAGTGACGCCCGCTCGCCGGCCATATGACCGGCATCGAAGGTACGGGTATCGGTTGGCACTTGCTTACGATCCTGCAAGATGACCGACGGGCTCTCGACCCTCCTCGACCTGACGAACCGGTCGGAGTTCATGGTCGGCGGTCTCATCGGCCTCATCGCGCTCTTGGTCGTCGCCCTGGTCACCCCCGACCAAAAGCAGCGGTTGGACTGGGGACTCGTATTCGCGGCAGCCTTCCTGCTCACCATCGGACTCACGGTTGGACGAAGGTTCGGCCTGACCTTCGGCGTGACCTCCCTGGCCTTTGGAGGGTGGCTGGCCCGCCCACCGCACGACAGCATGCGCGTCGTCTTCGGATGGATGCTGCTGGTGGCCGGGGCGGTGCTGATCGCGTTTCGGGGAGGGTTGCCCGACATCGCCTGGGTCACCGTTCTCGCCCCGCTGCTGATCCTGGGGGGAGGGGCGGCATTGGCCTCCTGGTCCGACAAGCTCCCCCAAGATGTGCTGGGGCCGATGATCTCGATCTCTGCTTTCGGGATCTGGGCCACGGTGCCGGACACCGAGGCCGCAAGGGCTCTGCTCGGAGTCTCGCTGCCGATGGCCCTGGGAACGGTTCCCCCGGTCAGGGCGACTCTCACTTACGCCGGTGCCTTCCCCGTCGTCGCCCTCCTGGTTTGGGCGACCGCGGTCGGTGGTGAGGGGCGACCGGCGTCGATCATCGGTGGATGGGCGTGTCTCGGCGCGTTGCTGATCCTCCCGCTCCACAGAGGCTCGCTCCGGAGCTGGCTCGAAGCCCGGCCAGTGCTCGCGGTCCTCCTCCACGCCTTGTTCGTGACAGTGGCCTCCCGGATCATCGGGCTTTGGGAGTCCGTGGGCTTGGCGACGGTCGCGGTGCTCGCGTTCGGAATTGCCGCCTACCTCGGCCTCGGGATGCTGAGCAAGCCTCAATCCGAGCCTCAGGCCTGACCCACGAGACGCGGGCTCAAGGTCCGCCGTAGCGGTTCCGCCGGCGGCGCATCGCCTCCTCGAGACGGAAACCCCCCCGCAGCCTGCCCTCGAACCAGCGGAACCCGTCGGACAGCTGAATGGGGAAACGCCGTAGACGATGCGGGTCGAACGGCTCACCATGGTTGGAGACCCCGGCGAGGGTCGCCGACTCATAGCGGGCGGAGACACTGGCGTCGGCCGTCGCCGACCAAAACCCCCAGGGATAGGCGAAATGCGCCGGCGCAACTCCAAGGCGATCCTCGATCAGCCGGTCGCTGGTCCCCAGCTCCTCGTCCACCTGGTTCGCGCTCAGCGTGCGCACGTCGACATGGCGGTGGGTGTGAGCCCCAGCGGTCATCAACCCCGACTCGCTCATCATTTCCAACTCGCGCCAGGAGAGAGGCTCCGCTCCGGGCACAGGTCCCAGCGCCACGCCGGTCTCGATCGACTCGGTGGCCAGGTAGACGGTGAAGGGCAGGCCACGGTCCCTGAGGATCGGGAAGGCCGTGCTGTAGGTGTCGCGATACCCATCGTCGAAGGTGAGTGCCACCAACTGCTCTGAGCCGGTCTCCCCCCAACGGGACAACGCCTCGTCGAGGGTCACCACCACGCGGTTCTCGATCAGCCAGTCGACCTGGCGCCTGAAGTCCCCGAGAGCGACCTCCATCTGGCGGCCCAAGCCTGCGCCGACCTGGTGATAGATGAGGATCCTGGGCCCCGGTGGCACAGGGAGGAATCGGTCGGTGAGGGTGGATGCGGCTTTGAGGGCGGTGCGAGCCAGAGACACGCCTAGCCGGTGGCGACGAGGGAGTTCATCTCCTCCTCGGTGAGCACCGGGAAGAGGAGCAGGCCCATCCGCTGCAAGGGGGCGAGATTGGCCCGGTAGCCGAGCGACCAGTCGGGGTTCCACTCCCATGGCTCACCCTTGGCTCGCTTGCGCGACACTTTCGTCTCCTCGTCGACGGTGATGCCGATCAGAAGGGCCAGTGAGCTCTCCATTCGGCGCACCTCGCGGATTCGGGCCTCGATCACCGCCGCCTGCTCTTCGTCACCGCGGATGTTGGTCGCCTTCAGGGTTCGCTCTTGCTCGTCGATGATGCGGGTCGTCACCTGGGTCATGAGGTTCTCGATCTTCTGCCGATCGAAGCGCCGTGCCGACACCAGGACCTGGACTGCGCCGTCTTCGCTGCTGAGGTGCCAGACCGAGGGGTCGCCCCCGGTCCGCTTGAGGTGCCTGACGAAGAACTCGCCGGCGAGCCATTCGTCGACCGAGACCACATCCCGCCCCGTGCCTGCAGCGAGGATCTCCTCCATCTCGAGGACGATCGCGTCGGCAGTGTGTGGTGCGAGCTCGCTGTGGAGCTCATCCATCAGCCACCTCCCCACCGACTGATGCTCGCTCATGGACTTGAAGGGGAGGAACCCGCTCAGCGTCACCTCATCGATCACCGCGTCCGAGAACTCCCCCTCGCCGTAACCGGCGGTCATCATGTCCTCCACCCGCGACACCAGGTACTCCGCGACAGCCTCGTAGGCGACCTCTTTCGGGGCGCCGTCGAGGGCAGAAAGAAGCTCGCGACCGAAATCGCTGGTCTGGGCCGCTTCCTGGAGGGTGCCGATCCGGTCTGCGAGATTGTGGAGCGAGTCCTGAGAGGGCCCGGTCAACCCGCGGGCCGGGCTCGGGTAATGACTGAGGCGGGACACCGGGGATTGCTGCTTGCCCACGTGTCTCTGGTCCGGCGCCCCGGGCATCTCCACCTGGCGATCCGGGATCCCCCATACCGCTCGCTCCGAGCGCTCCAGAAAAACTGCGCCGAGTATCGCCACCTGTCGTTGCACCACGTCGAAGACCAGGCCGTTGACCTGCGGAGCCTTGGCCCGACCGGGTGACAGCACCAGGATGCTGCGCCGAAGCCTCTGCATCGCCACCTGGGCGGCCGGACTGGCCATGTCCCCTACGGCCACGACGATGACGTCAAAGTGCTTGGTCGCCTCCTCCAGGAATCCCCGGAACTGACGGCCGGCCAGGGCGTCGCCGGGTGATGCCGGGGGCGGGCCTGCAGGGACCACCGCCAAACCCGGACGGACGAACAGCGAGTCGACGACCGCCGAGGACACCGCTCTCTCGAACCCCATTGATTCGGGGTTGAGGGCGAGGATGCCTGAAAGTGAGGGCCCGCCCACTCGATACTCGGCCACCGCCGAGTCACTGGCGAAGTCGGCGTCGACGAGGAGCACCGTGGAGCCGGCGCTCGCCATCGACACCGCGAGGTCGGTGGCGAGGGCGTGCACCCCCTGTGGAGAGACGTGATGGCCGGTGATGGCGAGCGTGGCCCCGGTCGACGGAAGTTGGGCCTCCACGACCGATCGCAGAGCCTGGATCGCGGGTTTGCGTGGACCGCCCTCGGTGGTGTCGTACCAGGCTTCGCCGACCCCGGTTCCGATGCGTCGCGCCGGGACCTGGCCCAGGAACGGGATCTCCAGATCCTCCGGGAGCCACACCGGCTTGGTGCCCCGGGTGATGAATACCAGAGCAAAGATCGCCACGGCAACGCCAGCGACGAGGCCAATCGCGCCATTCACGAGGGCGCTGGGCTCGGTCCCGGAAAGGTCGTCGGTGGTGGGTGGGATCACCGTCGCCGACTCGATGATGCCCAACTGGCGCAGAGTGAGCTGCTCGTGATCAGCGGCCAGCCGCGCCAGGGCACTTTGCATCGACGCCAGCTCCATCTGCTCGGCGACACTCAGCTCTGTGACCGGGCTCGGTGGAAGCTCCGCTTTCTCGGCGCTGAGGTCGGCGAGCTCCTCCTCGAGCTGCTGGCGAAGCAAAGTCGCCTCGGCGGCTTCGGCTGGGAGAGCAGCCACCTCGTCCAACCTGGCTTCCACCACCCGCTCCTCCGTGGCCAGGATCAGGGCATCGAGATTGGCGTGTTGCGCCGCCAGATCCTGCTCCTCGGGGGTGAGCGATCCCTGCAGGGCGTCGATCCCGGCCTGCACCTCCTCGGCGTCTGCAACGACCCTTGCGATCAGAGCGTCGATGTCCTGACCGGCGACCGGATCAACGATCAGGTATGCCCCGATGAGGGCTTCCACATTCCGGATCGCCTCGGCGCCGGTGGCCGCCGTCGCACGGAACGTCAGCCTACGGGTCAGCTCGTCGATCTCGATCATTGCCGATGGATCGTCTTGCATCAGCTCGGCAGCCGCTCCCTGCGCTACGACCAAGGCAGTCTCACGTTGGGCCTCCAGCGATTCAACAGTGTCGGGTTCCTGGGCCTCGAACTCGATCGCCGTGGTGGCCTGGATCTGCGGCTCGCGGTTGTCATTGGCCAGATTGGTGAAGAACCAGCCGGCGAGAAAGCCGAGCAGGCCGAGGCCGACGACGACGTACCAGCGGTCTCGAAGGACCCGAATCAGCCGACTCAGCTCCATAGGGTCTCTAGATCACCGGTCTCGACTATGGCCTCATCCATGGCGAAAGCCGCACCGGCGAGGGTCCTCAGGAGACGCCTCACCTCGGTCTGATCCCCGGCACCGGCCGCGTCCTCGAGATCGGCAACGCTTTCGAGCACGACATATGCGGTGGGATGGCCAAGTTGCGCCTCGAATATCTGCGGGTTTCGGGTGAGGGCCATGGGGTCGGCAGAAAGCTGCTCGGTGAGCTTCTCCCCTGGCCGTCGGCCAGTGTACTCAATGGCGATATCTCTGCCAGGGGTGAGCCCGGCGAGACGGATCAGCCGGCGTGCCAGGTCGACGATCCGCACCGGCTCACCCATGTCGAGGACGAAGACCTCGGAGCCCTCAGCGAGGGCCGACGCCTGGAGGACCAACTGCACCGCCTCGTCGACCGTCATGAAGTAGCGGGTCATCTCGGGGTCGGTGACGGTCACCGGGCCCCCGGCCTTGATCTGCTCCACAAAGGTCGGGATGACACTCCCTCTGCTCCCGAGGACGTTGCCGAAACGCACCGCCGTGTACAGGCAGTCATCGTCCCGCGTCTGGCCCAGCTGAACCATCAGCTCGGCGATCCGCTTGGTCGCCCCCATCACGGAAGCCGGGTCGACGGCCTTGTCCGTCGAGATCAAGACGAAGTGGCTCATGCCGTTCCTCGAGCCGGCCTCGATGACGTTCCGCGTGCCTACGACATTGGTCAGCACCGCTTCATCGGGAAACTCCTCGAGCACCGGGACGTGTTTCAAGGCTGCGGCGTGGAACACCACGTCGGGCTTGATCATCTCGAAGGTGCGCAGTGTCTTCTCGGCGTTCCTGACGTCGCCGAGAACGATCTGCGGGTTGCCCTCCCAGGTGATGGAAGCGTCGTGGAGAAGTGTCTCATCGCGATCAAGGGCCCAGACTCCTGCCGGCTCGAAGCGAAGCACCTGGGCGACTATCTCGGATCCGATCGACCCTCCTGCGCCGGTGACCAGAACCCGCTTGTTCTTCAGAAGCAGCGCGACCTCCTCGAGGTCGGTGGCCACTCGGGGCCGGACGAGCATGTCTTCGACCTTGATGTCCCTGACGTCGAGGGGGGCGGAGCGATCCTCCATGACTTCCTCGGCGCCGGGCAGGATCCGGAGCCGGACGTCGACGTCGAGGCACTTGTCCACGACCTCTCGAGTCTTCACCGGATCGCTTCCAACCAGCACGATCTCGTCGATCTCGTGCTCGCGGACGATTTCGGCGATCTCGCCGAGATGCCCCAGGATGGGAAGCCCCGCCAGCTTGCGCACCGAGTCCTGGCCTGAGCCGGCTTCGGAGACGAACCCGACCGCGTACCCCTGATCACTCAGCTCTGGGATCTGCCTGGCGAAAACCGCGGCCTCCCGGCCGGTTCCCAAGACCACTATCCGATGCCCGCCACCGGTCTTGCGAAAGGAGAAGAGACGGGATCGGAAACGGACCAGGCCCATCCCGGCCAAGGACAGGAAGGCGCCCATGACCACCACCGACGCCGGGATCAGGATCTGATCTTGAGGAATGCGGAGGAGATAGATGAGGGCAAGCACCAGGGTGCCGGCGGCGGCGTTTGCGAACACCACACGCATCGCCTCATCGGTCGAGGCGTGCTCCCAGACATGTCCGTACGCCCCGGCGATGATGTTGGCCACGAGGTGAATGAGCACGATGGCCGGCAAGGCTCGGGCCAGGTCCCTGAAGTACGCCTGGACGTCGACGATCCCCGAGTCGAGCATCCTTATCGCCAGCGCGATGGTGTATGCCGCGACGACGATGAACACGTCGACCACTGCGAATGCTATGTCTGCACGAACCCTGGCCGCTGCCCCCGATATGGCTCGGCGCCAGCGCGCGCCAACGGTCTCCCCACTGATTGCGCCGCCCAACAACTTGATGCCTCCAAATACGGCCTGGCCGATCGGCCAGGGCCTCCCAGTCCCCGAAACCTACCACAGACCACTGGTCGCTAAAAGTGGCAATTGAACACGCCCCGTGGTCGTGGGAGTATGGGAGTGCCGATCGGGGAACTCACTCCTAGGGGTTATATACCATCGATTCGGCCCAAACACGGTGTTTCTGGGAGGCAATGATGAAAGTAGTGGTGACTGGAGCCGCGGGGTTTCTCGGCGGGCACATCGCAAGAAATTTTCGCGATCAGGGATGGGAGGTCACCGCGTTCGACGTGTCTCCGTTTCATGAGGATGGGATCCGGTTCGCACAGGGCGATCTGACCGAGGCCAACTCGGTCGATCAGGCGGTGTCCGGCACCGATGTCGTAGCGCACGTCGGGGCGATCGGAGACGTCTACCTGGCCGGGGATCAGCCCACCCTCGCCGCCGAAGTCAATGTCGTGGGGACCGGCAATGTTGTCGAAGCCGCCCTCCGCCACGGGGCCCGGATGGTGTATGCCTCCACCTGGGAGGTCTACGGCGAGCCGGAGTACGAGCCGCTGGACGAGCGTCACCCCACCAATCCCGACCACCCCTACAGCATCACCAAGCTCGGTGGTGAGGCGTTGATGCTCGCCGCTACACGTCTTCGATCGCTGTCCGCGGTAGCCCTCCGCCTGGGAACGGCCTACGGATCCGGCCTCCGGCCAAACTCCGTCTTCCGGATCTTCATCGACAAGGCACGAAAGGGTGAGCCGATCACGATCCAAGGTGACGGGTCACAGGGTCGCCAGTTCACACATTCCTCGGACATCTCCCGCGCCTTCGTCATCGCTGCGAAGTCGGATGTCTCGGGAGTCGCCATCAACACTGTCGCCGGCGACACGGTGACGATCAGGGAGTTGGCGGAGCGCATCGTCTCCAGATTCCCGACCGAGCTGACTTTCGGCGAGCCCCGGCCGGGAGACGTCCCCCCGGCGCAGGTGTCGGCCGCCAGGGCCGCGGAGTTGCTCGGCTGGAAGGCTGAGATGCCCTTCGACCGTGGACTCGACGAATTGGTCGACGGTGTCGTCAACTCCGGGTGATCGGGCCCGAGTCCTCGTCCTGATCAAGGGGCTGGGGATCGGTGGCGCGGAGCGGCTCATCTCCGAGGGATCCGAGCATTGGAACCGCGAGCGCTTCGATTACCGGGTTGCTTACTTCCTACCGTGGAAGGACCAGCTCGTCGGGCACCTCAGGTCGAACGGTGTTGTCGTCGACTGCATCGGATCAGAAAAGGGACTGGGGCCGAAAGCATACGGGATGCTCCGATCCCTGATCTCGAGATGGGAACCGGACATCATCCACACCCATCTCCCCACCGCCGGGATCATGGCGAGGCTGGCGACGTCGAGGCCGGTGGTGCACACCGAGCACAACCTCGTTGGCTCGTACCGGCAGCCGACACGCTCCGTAAATCGCCTGAGCTATCGCCGAAACGCTGCAGTGATCGCGGTGTCCGATGCGGTCGCCGAGAGCCTCCACGGGTACCCGGGGCCTACACCCCGTGTGATCGCGAACGGCGTCTCGGTCGCAGTCGAGGCATCTTCGATCGAGGCCGTCCGGAGCGAGCTCGACCTGGAGCAGGGGCGGCCCCTGGTGGTCCATGTGGGCAACATCCGACCCCACAAAGGGCACGAGAACCTGATCGCGGCCACGGCGGACATTGTCACGACCAGGCCCGATGTACTGGTGGTGTCGGTAGGATCCGAAAAGAACGACGGAGACCTGGAGCGAGTGCGCTCCTCCGCCGACACCGCAGGCCTGTCCAGTCACATCCGCTTCATGGGTCGGCGTGAGGATGCGGTTTCGTTCCTGGCGGCCGCGGACGCAGTGGTCAACCCCGCCGACTTCGAGGGTCTGCCGCTCGCAATCCTGGAGGCGCTGGCCCTGGGGAAGCCGGTGGTCGCCACTGCCGTGGGAGGGGTTCCCGGGGTGATCGTCGACCGGGAGACGGGTCTTCTCGTGCCGCCGCGGGATCCCGCAGCCCTGGCCAAGGGAGTCATCGAGGCCCTGGAGTCTCCCGACGCCTCGCGATGGGGGCACGCCGGGTCCGAGCTGGTCAAGGCCCAGTATGGGATCGCCCGGATGATCCACGACTACGAGCAGGTCTACGAGGAGCTCATCGATGGCTGACCTCGACATCCGACCCGCATCGTCCGAGGACCTGCCCGGGATCCTCGAGGTGCTCGCTGCGGCTCTCGGCGAGACCCCGCTTCTCAAGCGGACCCCAGAGCAGTGGCGCTGGAAGCATGTCGACAATCCGTTCGGGCAGTCGATCGTCTTGCTCGCCTGGATCGAAGGCCGGATCGCGGGGGTGCGCGCTCTCATGCGTTGGGACCTGCTCACCCCGGAGGGCCGGCGCGTGAGCTGCGCCCGGCCGGTGGACACGGCCACCCATCCCGACTTCGAGCGCCGGGGCGTGTTCAAGGCGCTGACCATCGAAGCCATAGCCCAAGCCCGCGGGCAGGGCGTCGACCTCATCTTCAACACGCCGAACGCCAAGTCCGGAGCCGGCTACCTCTCCATGGGTTGGGGCGACGTGGGGTGGATCGGTGTCATGGCCCGTCCCCGGATCGGCAGGGCCGTACCTCTGCCTCCGGATTCGGCGCCGGATCTCGACGTGGTCGCCCCCGGGGTCGAGAAGTTCTCTCCGTTGGATCACCCGGACCGGCCGCCCCGCGGGCTTCGCACCCCGCGGACCGTCGAATACCAGGAATGGCGCTTCGCAGGCCATCCCACTGTCCGCTACGGGCTGGTCCCCGAGGCCGAGGGAGCCGGGGTGGTCCGGGCGGGGGTTCGGCGGGGCCGCACCGAGTTGGTGCTCTCTGATCTTCTCGCCGGCGCAGGGCGCAAGGCAGTCGCAGCGGCGGCCCACCTCAATCGGACCTCTTACATGGCAGGCTTCTTCTCGCCAGGTTCGCCGGAACGGGCAGCGGCCATCAAGGCCGGGATGGTCCCGGTGCCCGGACTGAGGGCGCTTCGTCTGGTTGCCATGCCTCTGACCGAGCTCGATACCGATCCCTTCGATCTAGCCTCGTGGGACATCGCAACCAGTGACTTGGAGTTGTTGTGAAGAGTGAGGGGTGGATCTGGGTCGTCGCCGGGTTGTGCGCCGCGGGGATCGGGTTGGTCTTGGCGGTCGGCGCCTCGGGGGCCGGGGTCATGGTGCTGGCCGTGCTCGGCACCATCCTCATGTGGGGAGTGGCCTCGACCCTGAAGCGCCCGGTCGACGAGGCGTGGTTCGCCCGATGGGTGACTCTCGGGTTCATGGCCAAGATCTTCGGATCTTGGGGCCGCCTCTTGATGGTCCAGTTCTACGAGTCAGGTGACTCACTCAGCTACTACGCCGTCGGGCGCCAACTGGCAACGGTGTGGAGGTCCGGATCCATCCCACCGCTCTCGGAGAGCGGCTCACTCGGCACCCAGGTGGTCGAGGCCTTCACCGGCGGACTGTTCGCGATCTTCACTCCCGACCTCCTCGGCGGCTTCGTCATGTTCAGCATGTTGTCGTTTCTCGGCCAACTCGGCTTCTACGCCGCTTTTCGCCGCTGGGCCGAGCCCCAACAGCTCAAGCCGTACGCCTTCGTCGTCTTGTTCTTTCCCACCTATGCCTTCTGGCCCTCGACCATCGGCAAGGACGCACTGGTGATCCTGTGCCTGGGTACCTCGGCCTACCTCATATCCCGTCTTCTCGAGCATTTCGAGCTGCGTTGGATCCCGCTGCTGGCTCTCTCGTTGATCGGGCTCGGCCTGATCAGGATCCACATCGCGGGGCTGGTCTCCCTCGCCCTGGTCGCGGCACTGCTGTTCTCCAAGGTGAGGATCGGGTCCGGAATCTTCACCCGGGGGAGGAAGGTGCTCACCCTTGCCGGTGCCGCGGTGGCGGTTGTGGTGGCGGTCACGTTGATCCCGGACATCGTTGGCCTGGAACTGAGCGACTTCGACGACCTCACCCCGTTCACCGACGAGATAGCCCGGCGAACCTCCGAGGACGGGACCGTCGCCAGCGGCGATCCGGTCAGTTCGCTCATCGACGTTCCCGGCGCCGTCGCCCTTGTCCTATTCCGGCCCTTTGTCTTCGAGGCGAGCGAGGTGCAGCATTTCCTGGCCGCGGCGGAGACAACGGTGATCCTCTTGATCACCATCTGGAAGTTCCCCACCATGCTCCGCAACTGGCGAAAGTGGAGGAACAACGCCTACCTCGTGTTCTGCACCCTGTATACGCTGGCGTTCGCAGTCGCGTTCAGCGTCGTCCGCAACCTGGGGATCATTGCCCGGCAGAGGGGTCAGGTGCTCGCCTTCTTCCTGGCAGTGGTCATAGGCCTCGGCTGGGCCGAGAAGGAGAAGGTGAAGCGGGCCCGCATCCCCCTGGCCGTTCCCGACCCTGAAACCGAGATGAGCGGGACGGCATCCAACAGGTGAAGCGGGCTCTGGACCTGATCGGATCCGCACTCGCGCTGTTGATCCTTTCGCCTCTGCTGGTTGTGATAGGGGCCCTGGTCGGGTGGAAGCTGGGACTGCCGGTTCTCTTCAGACAGGAGCGGCCCGGCCTCGGGGCACAGCCGTTCACGTTGGTCAAATTCCGCACGATGAGACCGGGCACCGGCCAGCAGACCGATGCTTCCGGCGATCAGCCCCGCCTCGATCTCTTCGGCGCCAAGCTTCGAAGCACCAGCCTCGACGAGCTCCCGGAGCTGTGGAACGTGCTCAAGGGTGACATGAGCCTTGTCGGTCCCCGCCCTTTGCTCTTGCATTACCTGCCCCTCTATTCGGAGCGCCAGGCGCGACGACACGAGGTGCGACCCGGAATCACCGGCTGGGCTCAGATCAACGGTCGCAACAGCACGCCGTGGCCGGAGCGCCTGGAGATGGACGTCTGGTATGTCGAAAACCGATCCATCTGGCTCGACCTGAAGATCCTGGCCTTGACCATCCCTCGAGCCCTCAGCCGCCGCGGGGTGTCCCAGCAAGGGCAGGCGACCGTCGAATTCTTCACCGGTACCGAGTCGTGACCAGAATCGCCTTCGCCGGGGACCGCCAGGTCGCGGTGGACTGTCTCGGTTTCCTCATCGACGAGGGCGTCGAGGTGGTTGCCCTCCTCGTCGCCTCCTATGACAAGGCGAGCCATGCTCGTCGTCTACAGGAGTTGTCGGGGCATGGAGAGGATCGCATCCTCGTCGGAACACGCTTCCGGGAGCCCGACGCCGTGGAGATGCTGAGACGCCTCGACCTCGACTACATCGTCGGCATCCACTTCCCCTACATCGTGCCCGGTGACGTGCTCGAGGTCCCGAGAGTGGGCACGGTCAACCTCCATCCGGCGCTGCTCCCCTACAACCGGGGATGGCACACCGCGAGCTGGTCATTGCTCGACGGGACCCCGGCGGGTGTCACTCTCCATTTCATGGACCAGGGTCTCGACACCGGGGACATCATCGCCCAGGCCGAGCTCGAGGTCCGCCCCGAGGACACCGCACACAGCCTCTACGCCCGGCTCCTCGACCTGGAAGTCGAGCTGTTCCGCAAGTCCTGGCCGTTGCTCGAATCAGGGAACCCGCCGCGACACAAGCAGCCATCGGGGGGCGGCACCAACCACTACCGGGCCGAGCTCGGCACCGATCCCGTGCGGCGGCTCGAACTCGGCGCTACCGAGAGCGTCGAGGACACACTGCGCCGGCTCAGGGCCCTGACCACCAATCAGCCCGCCGAGGCCGCGTACTTCGAGGAGAACGGAAGGCGCTACCGGGTCCAGGTGACCATCACACCCGAGGAGGGGGATCAGTCGGATCCCCAGCTAGCCACCAGCGACGGGTAGCGCCTCTTGGCCACCGCCACCCGGGCGTAGGCCCCCATCACCCGCTTCACGATGTCGCGCTCGTCGAAGAGAGCCCGCGCCCGGTCGACCGAGGCCTGTGCCATGG
The DNA here is from genome assembly GCA_044867525.1 of Acidimicrobiia bacterium. Classification (GTDB taxonomy): domain Bacteria; phylum Actinomycetota; class Acidimicrobiia; order Spongiisociales; family ZC4RG35; genus JALYNX01. Next base: position 14,982 of record JBIOVB010000125.1, read on the forward strand.
CCTCCCCGAGCGCGCGATCGGTGCCGATTCGCACGATGGCGCCGGTTAGCGCCTCGACATCGCGCACCGGGAACAAGAAGCCGTTGACGCCGTCCGATACCACCTGGCGGCAGCCCCGGATGTCGCTCGCAACAATCGGGAGCCCTGACGCGGCCGCCTCCATCGCCGCCCTGGGAAACCCTTCACGATGGCTGGGGAGGACGAAGAGGTCGAGACCCTGATAGATCCGGTCCACGTCGCCTCTCATGCCGAGAAACCGCACGCCTCTCTCTTCGGCTCGGTCCAGCAAGTCGTCGGGCAAGGCGTCTGCCTTCTCGGGGTCGCGGGGACCGACAATGAGCACCGCATATCCCTCACCGAGCCGCCCGGCCGCCTCGATCAGCTCCGGCACCCCCTTCTCGGCCACGAGACGGGCCACCAAGCCCACCGCGATCTGGCCCTCCCTCAACCCGAGCTCGGCGCGGATCTCGCCCCGGATCTCGGGCCGGGGGCGAAAGCGCTCCAGGTCGACGCCGTTGCCGAGGAGATTGAGCTTGGCCCTGGGCATGATCCTCTTCTGCCACAGCAACTCGAAATCCTCAGGGCTCTGTATCAACTCGATGTCGGAGAATCGGGACGCCAGCCATTCCAACCCGTAGACCACGGCTCGCTTCGGCAAGGAAGACTCGGGAGTCGCATACAGCCCGTGAACTGTGTTAACCACGATCGGAACCCCACTCAGTCGCCCCACGATCCTCCCGTAGACCCCCGGCTTCGGATTGTGGGTGTGCAGGATGTCGGGACG
>JBIOVB010000126.1:0-9257 GCA_044867525.1 Acidimicrobiia bacterium
CTCGTATTGCTTGGTGGAGTGGGGCTCCACCAGTTGCTGGCTGAAGAAGAACTCGACCCAACGGCGGTGCTCGGTGGTGATGACGTGCTTGTTGTAGAGGGCCCACCAAGTCGGTCGATCGATGACCTCTTCCCAGTGCGGGCCGGCTTCGATCCAATGCGGTTGGGGCCGTCCGAGGTAGGGCACTCCGGGCTCGATCGCCACCAGTCCCTGGACGCGGTCCGGGTGGGCGGCGGCGAGGCACAACACCCACCAGTTGGCGTGGCAATGGGCAATCATCACCGCTCTCGACGCCTCGGTGGCGTCGAGCACGGCCACCAGGTCTCCCAGGTTGGCCTCCGTGACGTGGTGGGACGGCTTGGTCGGCTTGCCGGATCTGCCGTTCCCCCTGCCGTCGATCGTCACCACCCGATAATGACGGGCCAGGTGGGGGATCAGCCCCTTCCAGATTCGGGAGTGGGTGATCGGCGCCGGTGGGACCAGCATCACAGTGGTCTCCCCGGTCCCGTACACCTCGTAGTGGATGGCGAGCCCGTCCCGGTCGACGAATCCGTCGAGCAACGGAGTTGTCGCCCTCATCGCTTCAACCCCTCGATGAAATCCCGCAACAGCAGGTTGACCCGTACCGGGTCCCTGGCGTTGGGGAAGTGCCCTGCGCCCTCCAGGGAGACCAGCGTCCCGTGGCCAAGCCGCGCTGCCTCCTCGCCAATGCGATGGGACTGGATCCCGTCGTCCGTGCCGTGGATGACGAGGAGGGGGGACTCGAACCCGGCGAAAGCCTCCTCTCCGCTGATTCCGAGTGTCGGTCGTCTGGCATCGGCCTCGAGGATCTCCGGCCCACTTTCCAGGGCCCAACCGATCGCGTCCTCAACGGGCTTGGTCGAGTGGGGCTCGACGAACCCCCGACCGAAGAAGAACACGAGGAAGTCCTGGTAGTGGTCGTGCCAGTAGGCGAGGTTGTATTTGTCCCAACCCCGCGGGGTCTCGGGATACGGCCCCCAGAACTGCCCCTCGATCTTCTCCCTCCCCGGAGCCACCGGGCCCAGTGGCAACGCCGGCCCGATCATGACCAGGCCGAGCAGCCGTTCCGGGTAGAGGGCGGCGAGGCGGAGCCCGTATTGGGCACCTCTGGACAGGCCGACCACCACAGCCTCGTCGACGCCGCAGACATCGAGGACAGCCGCGGCGTCATGGGCGTAGGAGTCGGCGGCGTACCGGGTGGGATCGGTACTGCGATCGGAGCGACCGTTGCCGGGGCCGTCGTAGGTGATGACCCGGTAGTGGCGGGACAGGTACGGGACCTGCATCTTCCAGAAACGGGCGTGGACCAGGGTCCAGGTGGGAAGGAGGAGAACGGTCGGGTCGCCTTGCCCGAACATCTCGTAGCCGATGCGGACACCATCACGCACGATGTGGTCTGCCCGGTCGGGGGCAACCGCCCTCATCTTTCCTGCTCCAGGGCGCGCAGCACCTCCCCGAACTTGCGCAGTGCCGAGCGAGCCGGGACCTCTTCGTCGGTGAACCCGAGCAGGATCATGGTCTCCACACCCAGGAACGGGGCGCCGGCGACGACCGCCGCCTCCGCCGCCGTGAACGGCCCCAACCCCCCGACTCGATGCCCCGCCTGTTCGGCGACCGAGGCCAGCAGGTTGAACCACTTGCGAAGCATGTCTTTGACCGCCTCCGCGATCTCAGGGTTGGACCACCCGGCAGCGATCATCTCCTGGAGCACCCGGACATACCCCGAAGCCAGGTCGTCGTCGAGGAAGTCACAGGCCTGCTCCCACTGCTTCCACAATGGCATGTCGCTGGCGTACATACCCTGCTGGCGCTTGAGCAGCTTTCGGTTCTCCTCCTCGAGGACCTCGAGAACCAAACCCTGCTTCGACCCGAAGTGGTAGTGGATCTGGCTGAGCGGCACTCCGGCCGCTTCGGCGATCTTACGGGTGGAGAGCCCGGCATAACCGACGTCGAGCAACGCCTGCTTGGCAGCATCCAAGATGCTGGCTCGGGTCTTGGGCTCAACGGTCACAGTATCGGTCTCCACTGCTGGCTATCGGTCGATCGACCGATTTATAGCCTGGATAGTCGGCTCCTGTCAACCCCCACCGCTCCGCGGCAGCCCGGGCCCGAGTGACAGAATGAACCGGTGCGTTTGATCGTCACCGCATTCATGACCCTCGATGGCGTCATCGAAGGGCCCGGTTACGACGAGCATCGAGACGGCAAGAACGTCTGGGCGTTGCGAATTCAGAACGAGGAAGACGAGGAATACAACACCGCACAGGTCTACAGCGCCGACGCCTTCCTGCTGGGGAGGAAGACATTCCAGATTTGGGCCGCCTTCTGGCCCACGATGACCGGAGAGCTCGCCGACCGTGTCAACGAGATCCCGAAATACGTGGTGTCGAGAACCCTGAACAGCGTCGATTGGAGCAACTCGACCCTGATCTCGGGTGACATCGTGGGCGAGATCAGACGTCTCAAGGACCAAGAAGGCGATGAGCTCGTCGTCTACGGCAGCGCGGACCTCGTCGACCTGTTGCTGGAGCACGATCTCGTCGACGAGTACCGCGTGCTGGTCTACCCGTTGATCCTCGGAAGCGGAAAGCACCTGTTCCGCGACGGGATCGACATCCACCACCTGAGCCTCACCGGCACACGTGCCTTCAATTCCGGCGTCGTGCTCCTCACCTACCAGCCGCAGCGTGACCTCCCCAGCAGCCGGTACGAGGAGGAGTTCGCCTGGACCCAGGAACAGGTGCGCTTCCTCCAGGCGGCCCAAGACGTCAACCGGGTTCTGGCGACCGTCTTGTTCACCGACCTGGTCGACTCCACCGGGCGGGCCGTGGAGCTCGGCGACCGGGCCTGGCGCCAGCTCATCGACCGCCACGACGAGTTGGCTCGCTCCGAGGTGACCCGATGGACCGGCCAATTCGTGAAGAGCACCGGAGACGGTGTGCTCGCCACGTTCGACGCCCCAACCAGGGCTCTGCGCTGCGCGTTCGATCTGCGTGATGCCATCGGTCGCCTTGGGCTCGAGATGCGGGTGGCGATCCACACCGGTGAGATCGAGTTGCGGGGTGAGGACATTGGAGGGATCGCGGTCCACATGGCTGCCCGTGCCCTCGGGGTGGCCGGCGCCGGCGAGGTCGTGGTGACCCGCACCGTGCGTGATCTCGCCACCGGTAGCGATCTGGCTTTCGCCGCCAAGGGCTCGGTCAGCCTGCGTGGGATCCCGGGTCGAACCGAGTTGTTCGCCGCGTCGCTCGGATAGCCCCGGGCCCGCTTTTCTCAAGGTTGGCGATCCTCATAGAATCGCCACTCACTTGGGGCCCATAGCTCAGCCCGGTTAGAGCGCATCCCTGATAAGGATGAGGTCCGTGGTTCAAGTCCACGTGGGCCCACAACAGAAATCCCCCTTGCTCTGCAAGGGGGATTTCTTGTCGGTGGGGTAGTTGGATCACCTCGGAGAACGACGCAGCTTCACCGAGGTAAGCCCGCCCGGTCGTGTCGACAAGTTCGGGTGCGGCCTCGTCGAGCTCAGGTACCGGCGAGGGATTCGACGATCGGCCCGGCGCTCTCCAAGTCGGCGCCGAGGAACACCACGTATGAGATGCCGAGACGCTCTCTCCGCTCCTGGAGGGTCTCGATGATCCGCTCCGTCGGGCCGAGGAGAACGTGTGGTGAGGCCAGAACTTGCGCGGGTGTGGTCCCCCACGAGGAAGCCAGTTCCTCCGCCAACCCTTCGGTGTCGTTTGTCACCTCGACATGGTGGGCGTAGACGCTGATGACGACGTCGTCGAAGCGATCCTGCGCGCCCTCCCTCACCCACTCCAGCTGCTCATCGATCCGCGACGCCGAGCCGCCCAGGGCATGTCCGAATTCGGAGAACCCGCTGACGGCGCCACCCACCGCAGAGATTCCCACGATGTCCCCGACGCGACCGGCCAGGGTGAGCATCCTTCGCCCGGACCCGGCTATGAATACCGGGGGACGTGGATTTTGCACCGGACGAGGGCAGGTCACCCCCTGCACCTGGTAGTGGCTACCGACGAAGGAGAATGGCTCACCGCTCCAACATCCGAAGATGACCTGCAGCGCCTCCTCGAACCGGTCGACTCGCACCGACGGTGGGTCGTAGGCCAGCCCGACCGAGTCATATTGCTCCTTGATCCAACCGGTCCCGATTCCGAGCTCGAACCTGCCCTCGGACAAGATGTCGAGACTGGCACCGTCCCGGGCCACCCCCACCGGATGGCGATAGTCGTTGGCGATAACCATCGGAGACACCCTCAGCCCGGAAGCCTCCGCAGCGAGGGAGAGCAACGGGAACACCGACAGCCGGGAGCTGATGTGATCGGCGGTGCACAACACCTCGAAACCTGCCGCTTCCGCCTTGCGGGCTCCGTTTACCAGCTCCCCACGAGAAGGGGTGCCCCCGAAGGAGATCCCGAAGCGGAAAGGATGGTGTCCCATGAAATCACCGTACCCTCGGGGTGGTCACCGTGGTCGGTGGCCACCCCTGCAGGCCCTCAAGGTCCGACCTCCACCGGGACGCCGACCAGGCTGCCGTACTCCGTCCATGATCCGTCGTAGTTCTTCACGCTGGGGAAGTCGAGCAACTCGCTGAGAACGAACCATGTGTGTGACGACCTCTCGCCGATCCGGCAGTAGGCGATCACCGTGCCGTCGGCGGTAATCCCCTTCCCACCGTAGAGCCGCATCAACTCATCGGTGCCCTTGAACGTCCCATCGTCGTTGGCGGTCTGCGACCAGGGGACGTTGACCGCACCCGGAACGTGGCCGGGCACGTAGGGCTGCTCCTGAGGAAGATGTGGCGGCGCCATCACCTCGCCGGCGAACTCGGCGGGTGAGCGGACATCGACCATCTGGCCGCCCTTCTCGGCGAACTCAACCACCTCATCACGCCCGGCCCGCAACTCGGGACGCTCCTTGCCGGTCACCCGGAAAGTGGCCGGCGGCTTTCCCGGGGACTGCTTGGTCAAGGGCTGATCCTCCAACTCCCACTTGATCCGGCCCCCGTCGAGCAGCTTGACGTCCTCTATGCCTCTCAGCTTGCACAGCCAGTAGGCGTAGGCGGCGAACCAGTTGTTGTTCCCCCCATAGAGGATCAAGGTCTGATCGTCGCTGATCCCTTTCGACCCGAGGAGTTCGGCGAGCTGCGCGGCGTCGATGAAGTCGCGCCGGGGCAGGTCATGCAGCTCCGTCCTCCAGTCGAGGGACACCGCTCCTGGAATGTGCCCACCCTCATAGGCGGTGGTGTCCTCGTCGACCTCGATGACCGCGATGCCCGAGTCCTCGAGCATTCCCGCCAGGGTCCCCGTGTCGATCATCGCTGTGCCTGTCTCGATTCGTGCTGTCATGTGGCCTCCTTTGCTTGCCACGATCGGGTGTAGGTTCGAGCCCGATCGACACGGTTATCGCACATGCCGGTACCGGGCCGGTAACGATCGGGTAGACAGATGACGACCTCATTGCAGCTGAGTGTTCTCGGGCCGATCGAGGTCTCGATCGACGACCGAATGGTGGATCTGGGCAGCCCCAAGATCCGAACCCTCCTCGCCGCCCTGGTGGCAAACCGGCCCCAGGTGATGAGCATCGACAGCCTGGTAGAGACCCTGTGGGATGACGCCCCGGCCACCGCACACAAAAGCATCCACAAGTACGTCTCCCAATTGAGACGTCATCTCGGTTCCGCGCTCGTGACCCGACCCACCGGGTATCTGATCGAGCTCGACGAGCGAAGCCTCGACGCAGCGGTGTTCGAAACAGCCCTCAAGGAGATACGGACCCTCGATGACACGGGTATAGAGGACGCTCTCGCCCTGTGGCGGGACGACCCCTACCCCGAGCTCGCCGCCACCGACTGGGGGCCGGCGGAGACAGCCCGGCTCTCCGAGCTGAGGCTTCAGGCGATCGAGACCCTCAACGAGCGACGCCTCGATGCTGCCCGGCATGGCGAGATGATCGGCGACCTGGAGCACATGGTCGGCGCCCATCCTTTCCGGGAGCGGTTCTGGGCCCAACTCATGCTCGCCTATTACCGCTCGGGTCGACAGTCCGATGCCCTGGCCGCCTTCCAGCGTCTCCGACGCTCCCTCGGAGAGGATCTCGGCATCGAACCCTCGCCTGAGTTGGCCCAATTGGAGGAGCTCATCCTCCTTCAGGACGCCTCCCTTGCCCCGCCCGTCGCGCCCGCTCAGCAAAACCTCCCCACACCTCTGACCAGCTTCGTCGGGCGCAGCCGGGAGATATCCGACCTCGAAAACCTGTTGGTCACCCACCGCTTGGTCACGCTCCTCGGCACTGCGGGCTCGGGGAAGACCCGGCTGGCCACGGAGACAGGCCGAGTGGTCCTCGATCGCTTCACCGAGGACGGTGTCTGGTTCGTCGACCTCGCCGCCAACCGGTCCCCGGACCAGGTGGTTGACTCCATCGCCAAGGCACTAGGTGTCGGTGGCCTCGGCGACCAGGACGCCGAGGCCGTCCTGGCCAACTATCTGAGCCGGCGTCGACTGCTTCTCATTATGGACAACTGTGAGCATCTCCTGGCCAAGGTGGCCGATGTGACCAAAAGGCTCTTGGAGGGGTCACCGGGCCTTGTCGTGATGGCCACCAGCCGTGAGCGGCTTGGGGTTCCCGGGGAAATCGTCGTCGACGTGACTCCGCTCCCCTACCCCGACGAGAACGAGCCAGTGACTTTGGAGTACGACGGGGTGCAGTTGTTCGTCGATCGGGTCAGGGCGGTGAGCAGAGACGAGGATCCGAGTCTGGCCCTCGAGGTGATCGGTGAGATCGTGAGACGACTCGATGGCATCCCCCTCGCCCTCGAGCTGGCGGCTGCCCGATCTCGCGGGCTGGGGCTGGTCGGGCTCAAAGACCATCTCGACGACCGGTTCTCGCTGCTCTCCTCCCCCACCGGGGCCGACCGGCATCAGACCCTGCAGGCGGCCGTCGACTGGAGTTATCGCCTTCTCGACCCTCCAGAGCGGTCCCTCTTCGCCCGGCTCTCTGTGTTCCGTGGCGGATTCGACCTGGCGGCCGCCGTCGAGGTGTGCGGATACGACCCGCTCGATGACCATGTTGTTCCCACCCTCCTTGCCGGTCTGGTCGACAAGTCGCTGGTGGTGGCCGGCGGTGGGGAGCGACGGCGCTACCACCTGCTCGAGACCCTCCGTGAGTATGCAGTGAGAATGCTCGACTCGAGCGAATCGGCCCGTCTCCGTGACTCCCACGCCGAGTACTACCGACGTTTCGCTGAACAGGCGGCAGCCCGTTTGAAGGGACCGGAGCAGACCATCTGGCGAGCCGCCCTCCGTGCCGACCACGACAACCTGCGTAAGGCGCTGCGTTGGGCGGCAACCACATCCCCGGAGACCCTGGTCCGTCTGGCGTCGGCGCTAGGTGCCTTCTGGGACTCGGTGGGGCCGAGGGCGGAGGGTCATGAGTGGCTGCGAAGAGCGGTCGAGAAGTCAGGTGATCTGGCTCCAAAGCTGCGGATCGAGGCCCTTCTCCAGGCCAGCGACCTCTTCTCCTCCCAGCACGCCTCTCTTCCCCGGGAGTTTGCGGAGAGAGCTCTCGCCGAGTCACGGGCGATTGGCGACGTCAGCGGCGAGGCGCGGGCATTGCGCGCCCTCTCCTGGGCGATGGCCATCGACGGAAGCAATGAGGAGGCTCGTGCGATCGGCATGCAAGCCCTCGAGCTGATCGCCGGTCAGGACGACCCGTGGGAACTGGCGTTGTGGAGCGAGCGGATGGGTCAGGCCAGCTATCGCGATCCGGGGTGGTCGATCCAGATGCTGGAACAGGCGCTCGACCTCTACCGCCAGGTCGGCGATCGAAGTCGGGAGGCCCTGGTCCTCTACAAGATCGCCGAGCAGCTCGCCGGGAGCAACGGCGACATGGGGAAGGCGGTTGAGTTCGCCGCTGAGGCGATCAGGATCAGTGAGGAGGTGGGAAACACCCATGACGGCGCCCATGCCCGGCTCGAATACGGGAAGGTGCTTCGCAAAGCGGGGAGGTTCCAGGAGTCGGCGGGAGTGCTGTCCGAAGCGGTCGCCCAATTAGCTCGCCAGGGTGACGAGAGGTGCACGGTGCGCGCCCTCACCGCACTGGGCACTACCCACATCGACGCCGGTGAACTGAGCACAGGGGAGCGAGTCCTGCTGGAGAGTCTCCATCGAGGCCTGGAGCTCGGCGAACGCAGGACGACGAGGACTGCCCTGGCCGGGCTGGCCCGCATCGCCGCGGAGACCGGCTCCCCGGATATGGCGGCGACCCTCTTCGCCTACGTCGACCGGTTGGGGATGGCCCTCGATATTCCGGCCTCAGAGGTCTCGAAGGGGAAACGCGACGCCCGACGGGCCGGCCTCAAAGGCGAACTAGGAGACGATGGGTTCGACCGGGCCTGGGAGCGCGGTGAGGGGTTGACCATGGAGGAGGCCGTCGCCTTGGCCCTGGCACTGCCAGCCGTTTCGAGGTAGATGATTCGTCCCTGATCATTCGTGCGCCTGTCGAAGCCCTCGTTCATCCGACGCGCCGGATCCAGTCCAGGAGGCGATCGCCGGTGGATCCAGGCGCCGTCGCGATAGCTGCGACACGAGTAGGGCCGCCAGGGCAAGACCTATCGCCAGTCCCGATGCCGTCGGGATCCATATCCGATCCGAAGTTGCCTCCAGGCTCTCGAGAGCTGAGATGCGGCGGTCGAGCGCCTCGACCACCACCGGGTCGTCCACAACCGCTTTGTCGACTGCATACGTGTTGACGGCTGCTGCGACCGGCGAGAGCTCCGCTTCCTCCACCACGAGAACACCGGCCATCCCCTGGCCATCGGCCGTGCCGTGCAATGAGCAGAACACCTCATACACCCCGGGCTCGTCGATAGTCAGTGCAAAGATCTCGCCCGGCTGCACCTGCCCGCTGTGGAACGTGCCGTCGACTGCGGTGAAGGTATGCGGGAGCCCACCGGCGTTCTCGATGGTCAGAGCCGTCCCAGGGGGAGCGAAATGTGCCGTCCCGTTGAAGCACGAATCCAGCATTGAAACAGTCGTGCCGGCGGCGAACCCTGCGCAATGGGAGATACCGCCACCTCCACCAGCCGATGCCACTCCGGGAAGCAGCAGCAACAGGACAACTGCCACGAGAAGCTTTCTCATCCGAGCACCTCCAGGCGATTTGTCGCTCGTGGAAACGCCACCGAGTTGGCGATCTTCACAGGGCGGACCGCCTCCATC
>JBIOVB010000127.1:0-12802 GCA_044867525.1 Acidimicrobiia bacterium
CTGAGGCCGGTTGTACACTCGCCCGGCTCCGGTCGGAGTGGCGGAATTGGTAGACGCGCTGGCTTGAGGGGCCAGTGGGCTTTAACGCCCGTGGAGGTTCGAGTCCTCTCTCCGACACTGGTCTCAATGCTGGAGAACCCCTCGGAGTGGCGCCGTATTGGATGGACGCGCTGGCTTGAGGGGCGAGTGGGCTTTAACGCCCGTGGAGGTTCGAGTCCTCTCTCCGACACTGGTCTTGCGCTCGCGACCGGCTTCCCAACACGTAGACATTCTTGTCTACGTGGCGGTAGACTAGCCATCATGAGCACGACGATACGCGTGAGTGAGGAGACCCGAGACCGGCTCGCATCCCTCGCGAGCACAACGGGCCGTCCGATGACGAGGGTCCTCGACGACGCAGTCGATGCGTTAGAGCGGAAGGTGTTCTTCGAAACGTTCAACCGCCGCTACCAAGAGTTGCGAGACGACGTCGCTGCTTGGTCGGAGATCGAGCAGGAGCGACGAGTTGAAGAGGGCGGGCTCGGAGACGTCTCCGAGTGACCCCTCGCCGGGGGGAGGTCTGGCTGGTGGACTTCGGGGAGCCGGTAGGTCGGGAGCAGGCGGGGGTTCGTCCTGGCGTGATCGTGTCGACCGATGCTCTCAACGAGGGACCATCCGGCGTGGTGCTCGTCGTCCCGGTCACCTCGGTCAGGCGCGACCTGCCCTCGCACGTCGAGATCGAGCCCGGCGAGTCAGGCCTCGATCATCCGAGCTACGCCAAGTGTGAGGACATCAAGTCTGTCTCGGAGCGGCGGCTCATCGATCGGCTCGGGATCGTCGGGCCAGAGCCCCTCTTCGAAATCGGGCGAGTACTTCGCTACCTACTCGAACTCTGAATAGCCTCCACTCGACGGACCGAGAAAATCTCGTCACCCCGGCTGTCCGTGTAGTCCGCGGCCCGAACGCCTCTCCGACACCACCATTCAACGATGGAGAGGATGGGGATTGCTTGTCCCCGGCTATCCCATTTCGGCGGACTCGGCGGCGCGCTTCATGCCCTGAGCCTCGATGTTCATGTAGCGGTTGGTCAGGTCTTTGAAGAACATGCCGACGACAGGTATGAGCAGGCCTCGCATATCCAGGCTCAATGTCAGACGCGAGCCACCGTCCCCCAGCGCCTCGACCCGATGGCCTGCGACGCTGGTGACGCCGCCGGACTTCTGGCGCCACTCGAAGTAGGAGGGCGGATCCCAGACGGTGATGTCCCATGTTCCCTCTGGCAGCTTCGGTTGTTTGAGGCGCACGCGGCTGCCTTCGGACATAGGAGCGGGTGTGAGCAGCTCGACGACGTCGACCGTTTCGATCCGTCGCGGCCATGCCTCGAGGTCGGTGAGCACTTCCCAGACCCGCTCTTGGTTGGCGTCGATATCGATCGATTCCTCAAAGCGCATTTCGGACGGTCACCTCCGGACGTTGGTCACCGAAGACCGGTCGGGCAGGGTAGCCAGGCGCTGATGGCCCGATGATCACCACCACCCCGTTAGATTCCGTGCATGCTCATCCTCGGACTGATCCTGTTCGGAATGCTCGTCGGCGCTGCCGCCCAACTGATCGTGGGGCGGTCCTCGTCGGGGACCGATTGGACGATGGCCCTGATCTCCGGTCTGATCGGGTCCTTCGTTGGGGGGCTGCTCGGCAGCTTGATATTCGGAGACGGCCTGGCACTTCGCCCCAGCGGGATCATCGGATCGGTGATTGGCGCGGTGCTGGTGACGCTTGTCTGGCGCTGGTGGCAGGCCAGGGACGTCGGCACCTGATACCGACAACCCCGCCCGGCACCCGAATGGTTAATTCGGGGCCCCTTCGCTGCCGATGTTCCTGGTGGCTCCCACCACGGAGGGGTCATGGGAAGTCGGGTGGAAGACCTCCTCGGCCTGGCCAAGATGCTGGACGAGGGCAAAGTCAGCCAGAGTGAATACGAGGCGGTGAAGGCAGAGCTTCTTGCCGCCCCTGCCGAAAACTGGTTTGACCAGCCGATCCGAGAGCAGGCGATCGAAGTCGAGACCGAGGCCCCGGCGCATGAAGGGGCCGAGGCCGAAACCGCACCTATGGACCTGGCCACGGTGCTGGAAGGAGTCATCAATTGGGGCAAGGCGCTTCCGCGATCGGTGCGTTGGGGGGCGGCAGCCGCGTTGGTGGCGCTGTTCGCCATCGCTCTGTTCGGAGGAGGCGAGTCACCCCAGGTCCAGGCCGCCGCCCTGCCCAATGCCATCCCCCCGGCGACCGAAGATGTCGACGCCGGGTCTCTTGGAATCCGGCTCGATGAGATCGAGCGGGCCTGGAACGAGGCCGGGATACCGCCAGAGATCCGCGGCGCCTTTTCACTGACCCCGGAGCCGGGGCCACTCGACACATTCCTGTACAGGTTCGACAACGCAGCGGTCATCGCCGGGGCCTATGAGCCGAACGAGGGTGAGGTCTACGCGCTGATGGTCAGGGCCGGCCTCGGACACGAGGCGATCGGCGATCTCAACAGCCACCTGTGTCACCTCCTCCATCCGTTCGACCAGACGTGTCTCGACTCCTTCTTCGACGCGACCGGGGTCAACGGAATGTCGGTCTCAGAATTCGACGGCCGCGACCACGAAGCCGAGTGGTCATTCGAGGGGAACACCTGGCGCCTGTCGATCTCCGCTGACGTGGAGACGGTGCGGGTGATCGCCCCCGGCCAGCCCTGATCACGGCCCCTGTATCGGGATCGCCCCCGAGGCCTCCTATGCGGTATGAGGCGTTTGATCACCCTGCAACTGATCGTGGCCTTCCTGGCATGCTCGCTCCCCATTTCCGGCCGTTCCCCCGGCCCGGGGGTGGAGCAGGGTGTGGGTTACATCGTCCTGGGTGAATCTCGCGCTGAGTTCGAGGTGATCGCCGAGGTGTCGTCGGAGTTCCGCGAAGCCGACCTCGAACTTCCCGGGCAGCTGATCGTGCATTTCACCGCGAAGCCCAGAGATTGCGGGGAGTATTCCGGGATATACGTATACGGGAAGGCCAAGGTGACGCTTTGCCGGCCCCATGCCCAGGACTGGAAGGGTCTCCACAAACTGGTGAGACACGAGCTTGGCCATGCATGGGACGACCACAACATGACTGACGGCATGCGTAGCCATTACATGTCCAAGATCGGGAAAACCGGAAAGTGGCTCGACATGGAGCGGCCCCACGACGATCGGCCTGGCGAGAGGTTCGCCAACACTGTCGCCGGCTTGCTACAAGGCCTCATCGATCGGGAGAGGTTCGACCAACTCATCGGCGCTCGATAGGGAGTCAGGTCTGTAGGTGGCGCCCGGGAGCCGGCCGCTCATGCCCGCGCCGTGCCCCGGGCCCATAGGTATCGGACCAGACCACGGTGGTGTACAACCAGAGAGCCGTCCCCAACAGGAGCAAGGGAAAGCTCCGGGCGACCCACGGGTAGGTGTCCTCCCCGGCGCCGAGCCACCCTCCGACCAGCGCTCCTATGGGAAGGGTGGCCCAACCGATGGCCCGGCTCGCGGTGATCACCCGTCCGATCATGCTGGGAGCGGCGTAATGCTGGCGGATCGTGGCCAGGGGCACGTTGATCGTGGAGACACCGATCATCCACGTCATCTGGAGCACGATCGCCCACACCCCGAAACTGGTGAACATCACGGCGAAGAGCCCGACGCCGGTGACAGCCATTCCTATAACCATCGTCTTGCCCAGCCCGATGGAGCGGATCACTCGGGGGGCGAACAGGGCGCCGATGACCCCACCGATTCCGAGAGCGGCAAAGAGCACGCCTACCTCCACGTCGCTGGACGTCCCCAGCATGAGGTACGCCAGCACGACGAAAGTGGCTTCGATGAAGCCGATGACGAAATTCGGGATCGCTGCGGCGATGGTCGTGATGCGGAGCCTGGGCTCGGCCCAGATGTAGCGGATCCCGTTGGCGGCCTCCGTGAAGAAGGGCGCTCGCTCGTCGTCCGGTCGGCGATGATGCACGATCCGGCCAACCCAATAGAGGCTGATCGCAGACACCACGAACGTGAGCCCGTTGATGAACAGACCGAGAGCGGGGTCACCGGTGAGCAACGCAAAGAGCCCGGCCGCAAGGGGACCGAGGGCGAAGTTGGCCTGCTGGCTGGCTGCCACGAACCCGTTGGCCTCGGACAGTCGTTCCCGGGGGACGATGGCCGGGATCAGTGTGTAGAGGGCGCCGTCGAACAACGTGGTCATGGAGCCCACCAGGAAGGCGATCACGAACACGGTGGTCAACCCATAGGTGTCGATGCCTGCTGCCAGGTAGAAGAACGCCGAAGCTCTGATCAGGTCGGTGGCAATCATCACGGGCCGTAGGCTGAGCCGGTCGAGCAAGACTCCGCCGATCAGGCCCACCAAAACGGTCGGTGCCGTCTCCAGGGCATATGCGATGGCGAAGTCGAGATTGTTCCCTGTGCCCGTGGCGTCGTGGATGTGGTTTACGAGGAGCGGAAGGCTGAGCAGGGCGACGTAGGTGCCGAACTGGCTGACGGTCTGCCCCACCCATAACGCCACGTAACGGTGGCCGAGCGAGGTCATCGACCTGACAACGTTCACTGGGAGGCACCATAACGGCGGGTGGCAACCTGTCTAGCCCTTGTTAGCCTCTTCGACTCATGGCCGGACCCCAGGAGATACCGCAGCTCACGACGGAGCTAATCGACATGGCGCGGGAGTACCTTCGCCAAGAGACGCTCGAGCCAGCCAAGCGCCTTGGCAAGCATGCCGGGATGGGGGTTGGCGGGGCGATGGTGCTCTCGTTTGGCAGCTTTCTGCTGGTCCTCGCCCTGTACTTCCTGCTGCGGATGGTCCTCCCGGCTACCGAGTGGTACGAGGTCTTGGCCAGGTTCCTGACCGCACTCGGGGCCGCAGGAGCAGGCGGCCTCGTCGTATGGAGGATGCAAAATGACGATTACCCGGGATGATTTGGAGGCCAAGGCCCGTCAGATCGTGGGGGCGATCGATGAGACCCGGCAATCGGCCAAAGACACGGCCATGCTCGCTGGGATCGCGGTAGCGGTGATCGTGGTCTCCGCTTTCGTTTTCGGCCGCCGCCGCGGATCACGGAACAAGACCCTGGTCGAGGTATACCGGGTCTGAGGGTCACCTAGGCTTGATGACCTCGATCTTGGGGTCACCGATTCGCCGGTGATGGATCACGATCGCGGACCCGGCACGCACCGATTTCCGATATAGGAGCCGTTTCCGCGGCGCGGAGCGCCGAGCCAACGACAGCGCGGTGAGCCCGAGACCGAGATAGAGGTCGCGCTGGTCCCCGCGGCGAAGACCGCTGATGGTCCGATCGAGGCCGGCTCGACCCCAGTTCGGCGAACCGACGATCCAATCGATGATGCGCTTCATCTGTCTACCGTTGTCTCCAGGATCCCGATTCAACCACCATGGAAAACAAGAAGCTCGTTCAGATCATCGTTTGGGTCGTGATCATCGGAATGGTGCTCGGTCTCGTCGTGTCGGTGTTCGCAATTTTCTGATGGCATTCGTCGCCGGTGACCCTGCGCTCCTCATCGACTCCAAGGGGCGCCAATTCCTCCTGAGGCTCGATCCGGAGCGGACCTTCCAGTATCACCAGGGCTCGATCCCGCACCGCGACCTGATCGGCCGGGAGGACGGCTCCTGGGTGGAGTCGTCGAGTGGAGGCAGCCTGTTGCTGATCCGTCCCCGACTCGCCGACTACGTCCTGCGTATGAAGCGCAGCGCCCAGGTGGTCTATCCCAAGGACTTGGGCCCGATCCTGGTCTATGCCGACATCGGACCCGGCCAAACGGTGCTGGAGGCTGGGACCGGGTCCGGTGCGCTCACTTTGGGCCTGTCCCGCGCCGTCGGGCCGGAGGGAAGGGTGGTGAGCGTCGAGGCCCGGGATGACCACGCCGCGCACGCTCGAAAAGCCATCGAGCGCTGGTACGGGCAGATCCCCGTCAACCTGGAGCTGGTGGTCGGAGACGTAGTCGAGCACGTGGAGCGAGTCAGGCCAGATCGGATCGTCCTCGACCTCCCCGAGCCCTGGCGGATCCTGGAGGCGGCGGGGCGACATCAGCCCGGAGGGGGCGTGATCTGCGCCTATCTGCCGACGGTGCCCCAGATCCAGACCCTGGTCGAGCAGGCCTCGGCCGACGGGCGATTCGCCGGGATCGAGGTCAAGGAGTTCCTGGTCAGGGACTGGAACGTGGCGGGAAGGTCGGTCCGACCCGAGCATTCGATGATCGGCCACACCGGGTTCCTGGTGTTCATGCGACGTGTCGATCCAACGCCACGACCAGCCGCGGAACCCCTTTAGCCCCGGTCTGACGAACCCGAAGAACTAGAGACAGCCGTTCGTATACTGACCTTGAGGCGACCAGGCCAGGAGGAAGCCAGTGGACGAAGGACGCAGACCGGACGACGCCGCTCAACTGCGGGGCGTGATCACCGCCCTGGAAGAGGAGATCGCCGTCCTGCGCCGTCGCCTTCGTGAGACTCCGGGACGGGTCGACGACCTCGAGACCGAGTTGCTCCGCACCAGAGAGCGTCTCGACCGGGCGGTGTCCCAGAACGACAAGCTCTCGGCGGTGCTCGAGGAGGCGCGCGAGCAGCTAGGCGTCCTCCGCGAAGAGGTGGAGAAGCTCACCGCACCCCCCAACAACTTCGGAACGGTGCTCCAGGTCAACGACGACGGGACCATCGACATCATGACCGGCAGCCGGAAGCTCCGTGTCGCCGCTCAGCCCAATGTCGAGGTCAAGAAGCTACTGGTCGGCCAGGAGATCCTGCTCAACGAGGCGTTCAACATCATCGATGTCCGCCATTTCGAGCCGGCAGGGGACGTGCTCCGGGTCAGGGAGACGCTCACCGATGGCCGGGTGGTGGTGATCGCCCATGCCGACGAAGAGAAGGTCCTCAGTCGCTCCGAGACGATGATGGACGTCAAGCTCCGCCCCGGCGACTACGTGCGGATAGATACCAAGACCGGGCTCATCCTGGAGAAGATGGACCGCCCCGAGGTGGAGGAGTTGGTGCTCGAAGAGGTCCCGGACATCACCTACGAAGACGTGGGTGGGCTTGCCGACCAGATCGAGCAGATCCGGGACACGGTCGAGCTTCCGTACATGCACCGCGACCTGTTTCGTGAATATCAGCTCGACCCGCCCAAGGGCATCCTGCTCTACGGGCCCCCGGGATGCGGGAAGACCCTCATTGCCAAGGCGGTGGCCAACAGCCTGGCCAAGAAGGTGTCAGAGCGCACCGGGAATCCGGACGTTCGCTCCTACTTCCTCAACATCAAGGGCCCCGAGCTGCTCAACAAGTGGGTTGGGGAGACCGAGCGCCAGATCCGGTTGATATTCCAGAGAGCCAAGGAGAAGTCAGACGAGGGCGTCCCGGTGATCGTCTTCTTCGACGAGATGGACTCTCTGTTCCGGACCAGGGGCACCGGGATCAGCTCCGACGTGGAGTCGACAATCGTGCCTCAGCTCCTCTCCGAACTGGACGGGGTCGAATCCCTGAAGAACGTGGTCGTGATCGGCGCCTCCAACCGCGAGGACCTCATCGACCCTGCGATCCTCCGCCCGGGTCGGCTCGACGTCAAGATCAAGATCAACCGTCCCGATCCGTCGGCAGCCCGCGAGATCTTCAAGATCTACCTCGGCGAGGAGATGCCGGTGGATGCCGAGGAGTTGGCTGCAGTCGACGGCGACCGGGCGGGCCTCATCGCCGGATTGATCACCACCACCGTCGATGCCATGTACAGCGAGGCGGACGAGAACCGCTTCCTTGAGGTCACCTATGCATCGGGTGATCGGGAGATCCTGTTTTTCAAGGACTTCGCTTCGGGAGCGATGATCGAGAACATCGTACGCCGGGCGAAGAAGGACGCAATCAAGCGTCAGATCGCGGGGAACACCCCGGGGGTCCGCCAACAGGACCTCATCGATGCCATCAAGCAGGAGTTCAAGGAGCACGAGGACCTGCCCAACACCACCAATCCGGACGACTGGGCACGGGTCTCGGGCAAGAAGGGCGAGCGGATCATCTATGTCCGCACCTTGGTTGGTGGCGATGAAGAGAGCCGCATGATCGAGAAGGTCTCCCCGGGTCAGTATCTCTGATGGCGATCCACAAGGTCCTGGGGACGGAGACCGAATACGGGATCGTGGTCAGGGGGGACACCGGATTCAACCCTGCGGTGGCCTCCTCGCTCGTGGTCAACAGCTATCCAGGAGCCAGGGTCAAGATCCAGTGGTCGTACGAGGAGGAGTCGCCAGGCAGGGACGCCCGTGGATTCGGCCACGACTCTTTTGGGGTGGTCGACCCCGAGGGGGCGGTGGTCAACTCTGTTCTCTCCAACGGGGCCCGGCTCTACGTGGACCATGCTCATCCCGAGTACTCGGCACCGGAGTCATATGACCCCCTCGAAGCCGCCCTCTACGACAAAGCCGGAGAGCGGGTCATGCACGCCGCGGCCCAAGCCGCCAGCAACTTCGCTGGAAAACGAGTCTCCTTGTACAAGAACAACTCGGACGGCAAGGGCAACTCCTACGGGGCGCATGAGAACTACTTGCTGTCGCGGGAGACGCCATTCAGCGAAGTCATCCGCTACGCCACCCCCTTCCTGGTCACCCGTCAGGTGTTCACGGGCGCCGGCAAGATCGGCTCCGAGAACGATCGGCCAGACGTCGACTTCCAGATCACCCAACGCGCCGACTTCTTCGAGGAAGAGGTGGGGCTGGAGACGACACTGAAGCGCCCGATCATCAACACCCGGGACGAGCCCCATGGGGACCCGTCGAAATACCGTCGCCTGCATGTGATCATCGGCGACGCCAACCTCTCCGAGCCCCAGAACTTCCTGAAGCTGGGGACCACCGCGCTCATGTTGGCAGCCCTGGAAGATGGGGCTCTGCCCGATCCGCTCGACTTGTTCGATCCTGTCGAATCCTGCTGGAAGGTGAGCCATGACCTATCTCTGGGGCGGCCCCTCGAGCTCGACGGTGGAGGCTCGGCCACGGCGCTCGAGCTCCAGGGGAGATATCTGGAGTGGCTCTCCAAGTATGTGGAGAAAGAGCTGGATGACGCGGTTTGGGGCCAGCTCATCGCCGAGTGGGAGCGGGTGTTGACCGCCCTCGAAGACGACGTGATGAGTCTCGCCGACACACTGGACTGGGTGGCGAAGAAGCGGATCCTCGATGGCTACGTCGACCGGGACGGGTTGGAATGGTCGGATGTGAAGCTGAGGGCCCTGGATCTCCAATACCACGACGTCGACCCCGAGCGCGGCCTCTACAACCGTCTGACTGCACGGGGCCGGATGCGCCGCCTCTTCGACGACGAGGCGATCGAATCGGCGACGGCGGAGCCGCCGACGCGAACCCGGGCCTATTTCCGGGGGCGGTGTGTCCGCGATTTCTCCAAGGCTCTGGTCGCCGCCAACTGGGACTCCCTGGTCTTCGACGTCGGTGAATCGCATCTGAAGCGGGTTCCTATGATGGAACCGCTGCGAGGAGACGCCGATTTGGTCGGTGAGATCCTCGACCAAGCCGAAGACGCGGCCGACCTGTTGCGCCGCTTAGGAGGATGAAGATGTCCGATCGGGAACAGTCCCAATCCAAGGGACGGGGCAAAGAGCAGGAAGACGACCAGGAGCAGGCAACTGCAAAGGTCGAGAGCGAGGCCGACCTCGAAGCTCTCGACGACCTCCTCGACGAGATCGACGAGGTGCTCGAGGAGAACGCCGAGGAGTTCGTCAAGAACTATGTGCAGAAAGGCGGCGAGTGATCGATCGGCCGCGGGGGCCCTTGCCCCTCGATGCCCCGGTGCCAGGGGCCAGCTTCACCGATCTCCTCGATTCCATGGGGGCGCGTCCCGTTTGGCCGACCAGGGGCGGCGAGGGAGTGTTGTCGGCGCCTGAGGGCACAACGGTCCTTGCACTTCGGTTCGACAATGGCGTGGTGATGGCTGGAGACCGGAGAGCCACCGAGGGCCATCTCGTGGCCCATCGCCGGATTCGCAAAGTCTTTCCCACCGACCGGTTCTCCGCAGTGGCGATCGCGGGCACCGCCGGTCTCGCCATCGAGATGGTCAAGCTCTTCCAGGTCGAGCTCGAGCATTATGAGAAGATCGAGGGGGTGCGCCTCTCCCTGGAGGGAAAGGCGTCCTTCTTGGCGCGCCTGGTCCGTAGCCAGCTGCCCCTGGCCTTCCAAGGGCTGGTGGTGGTCCCCCTGTTCGCGGGGTTCGACGAAAAAGAGTCCCGGGGACGGCTCTACAGCTACGACGTGGTCGGCGGCCGCTACGAGGAGACCGATTTCGGGAGCACCGGATCAGGGGCCCGCCTCGCCAAGTCCTATCTGCGCACCACCTACCGCGAGGACCTCACGCCCGAAGAGGCAGCAGACCTCGCGGTCAAGGCGCTGGTGGCCGCCTCCCAGGAGGACACGGCGACAGGAGGGCCCGACCTCCTGCGCGGGATATACCCCAATGTCGTCAGGATCGATGAAAGCGGGGTCGCCGACCTGGAAGACACCGTGGTCGGGGCGCTGGCGGAGAGCGCGGTGGAGGCGATCCTGTGACCATCCCGTTCTACGTTGCTCCAGAGCAGCTGGTCAGGGACAAGGCCGAGTTCGCCAGGAAGGGGATCGCACGGGGTCGCTCCATCGTGGCGGTCGACTTCGCAAATGGGGTGCTCCTCCTCGCCGAGAACCCTTCCACCGCGCTGCACAAGATCAGCGAGGTCTACGACCGGATCGCCTTCGCCGGAGTAGGCCGCTACAACGAGTTCGAGACTCTCCGCAAGGCCGGGATCCGTCAGGCCGACCTCATGGGCTATCTCTACTCGCGTGACGACGTGACCGCGATGGGGCTCGCCACTGCGTTCTCACAAACCCTGGGTGTGATCTTCACCCGCGATCCAAAACCGTTCGAGGTCGAGGTCCTCATAGCCGAGATCAGCGAGGACGGCTCGGAGCACCGATTGTTCCGGGTCACATACGACGGGACCCTCTTCGACGAGAGGCACTTCGTGGCTATCGGGGGCAAGGCCGAGCAGCTGACCGAAGCGCTCGGCGAGCTCTGGGAGGACGACCTTTCCCTGGCCCGGGCCTTCGAGATCGGGGCGGAGGCATTCCGCCGCGCCGAAGGGCGGGAGAGCGAAGGGTGGGAGGCAGGGGTGCTCGACGCTTCCAACGGTCGGAGGGCCTTCCGCCGCTTGACCCCCGAGGAGCTGGCCACCTCCTGACTCGTACCCCACGGTTCTCACGCGCCACGGTGCTTCACTCGCGCCGTGGTGTGCTTCTCTCGCGCGACAAAACGGGCTTTCTTCCGCCATTCTCCCCGCCGGTTTAGCCTGCCTGGGTGGATCGACGCATCTTCGGGCTGGAGAACGAATACGGGGTGACCTGCACCCTGCGTGGGCAGAGACGGCTCAGCCCCGACGAGGTCGCCCGCTACCTCTTCCGCCGTGTGGTCTCCTGGGGGCGGTCCTCGAACGTCTTCCTGGAGAACGGGGCACGCCTCTACCTGGACGTGGGATCGCATCCTGAATTCGCCACGCCCGAGTGCGACACCATCGAAGACGTCGTTGCCCACGACAAGGCAGGGGAGCGGATCCTCGAAGGCCTGGTCCGGGGTGCCGAAGAGCGCCTCGAAGAGGAGGGGATCAGGGGGCAGATCTTCGTCTTCAAGAACAACACCGACAGCGCCGGGAACTCCTACGGCTGTCACGAGAACTATCTGGTGAGCCGGCACAAGGACTTCCACCGCACTGTCGACGTCCTCATCCCGTTCCTGGTGACCAGGCAGATCTTCCTCGGTGCCGGCAAACTCACCCAGACCCCGAGGGGTACGGCCTTCTCCATCGCCCAGCGGGCCGACCACATCTGGGAGGGTGTCTCCTCGGCAACCACCCGTTCCCGGCCCATCATCAACACCAGGGACGAGCCTCACGCCGACGCAGAGCGCTATCGCCGGCTCCACGTGATCGCCGGTGACTCCAACATGTCCGAGTACGCCACCTATGTGAAGGTGGGGACCATGGTCGCCCTGCTCCAGATGATCGAACGGGATGTCGTGTTCCGCGACCTCACGTTGGAGAACCCGATCAGGGCCATCCGGGAAGTAGCCCACGACGTGACCTGCAGGCGGAAGATCCGCCTCGCCAATGGAAGGGAGCTGTCGGCCCTGGACATCCAGTGGGAGTACCTCGACCGGGCCATGCGGTTCGCGAGGAGCCCGGGGTTCCCGCCCCAGGTACAGACCGCCATCGATCGCTGGGAACACCTGCTCACCGGTCTCGAGAAGGATCCGATGATCCTGGACCGGGAGGTGGATTGGGTGATCAAGCACCGGCTCCTGGAGCGTTACGCCGAGCGGCGCTCCTTGCCCATGTCCGACCCGAGGATGTCGATGATGGACCTGAGCTATCACGACGTCGACCGCAACCGAGGGCTCTATTACCTGATGGAGTCGAGGGGGCTGGTCGACCGGGTGGTGACCGATGAGCAGGTGGCGACCGCGGTTCGCCTTCCTCCGCAGACGACGAGGGCGAGACTGCGTGGCGCCTTCATCAAGGCGGCCAAGGCGCAGAAGCGGGACTTCACGGTGGATTGGGTCCACCTCAAGCTCAACGACCAGGCACAGCGCACGGTGATGTGCAAGGACCCGTTCAAGGCATACGACGAACGGGTGGAGAAGCTCATAGAGAGTCTCTAGCGGGCTCCTGCCTGCTTACTCGCGCCGGGGGGGGGGGGGGGGGGGGGGGGGGGGGGGGGGGGGGGGGGGG
>JBIOVB010000128.1:0-4905 GCA_044867525.1 Acidimicrobiia bacterium
ATCCGGTGATAGAAGGCCTGACTATCACGGGGGGAGGCACGTCAAATAGAGGTGCAGTCCACGTCTCGAGTGGAGGCATGACTCTGAGTAATGCCCACATCTCGCAAAGTGTTGGTACCGGCCTCTACGCAGGCGGAACATTGAACCTGGTCAACTCGGCTGTGATCGGCGGAGAAGGTGTCGCGCTATGGGCACCCGCGCCTCTCAGCACCAACCATGTGACCATCGTGGCCGGCCAAGACTCGGCCATCCGACTCGGGGAGTCGGCCGTTCAGCTTGTTGATTCGATAGTCGCCAGCGGCGACGCCACAGCGGCGGTGGACTGCACGGCCAGCCCGATTCAGGTACCTGAGCTGACCTTTACTCGCACACTCGTGTCGTCGGGCCCGGGGTTCGACTTGGTGGGCTGGTGCGCCGAGGCGGTTTGGGGCACCTCACCGCCAATCATCGCCCCTGCTGACTTCGTTAACGAGGCCTCAGGAGACCTGCGGCCTGCGCCCGGGTCGCGAGCTATCGATGCGGCCCTTCAAACCGACCCGCTCATCACCGATCTCGCCGGGACAGCAAGGACTGACGGAAACGCCGATGGGAACTCCATCGCCGACTTGGGTGCCTTCGAGGCGCCTGGCGCGTCGAGTTGGCCGGGGACCGACGGGACTCAGCCCGTTCTGTTCTCAGGCCATTCGAGTTACGACACCGATGGTGTGACGTTGACCTCAGTCCATCTCCGCGATTTGACGGGAGATGACCTTCCGGATGTCGTAGCCCTGGGATACAGCGATTCGATCACATCGAAGAGCATCTACGTATTTCCCTCACTTGGCAACCGAGCGTTCGGAAGTCCTCAAATCACGCCCGTTGGGCTCGTGCCGGATTCCCTTGGTATTGGTGATCTCGACGATGACGGATTCCTCGACGTTGCCGTGGCTGCTGAAACCGGGCGAATCTATCGTGGCATTTCCGGGGGAACGCTCGACTCAAGTCCCGTTGTTGTTGGGGACCGGGACCCCAACTCGGTGTGGGTCGGGGATCTCGATGGTGATGATGATGACGACCTCGTCCTGAGTGTCTTCAACGCGATCGAGGTGATGATTCAGGAGAACGGCTTACTGACAGGGTTTCAGACCGTCGCCAACGACAGTTCGCAAACCTTCGTGGCTGCCTCGAACCTCACCGGGGCGTCGATGTTCGATCTTGTTGGTTGGGGTTTCTACCATCCATTCAATGGAAGCGGTTGGGATCCCGAGGTTCTCCTGAGTACCCCGTTTTGGATGAGCTCCCTCACCACAGCACGACTCGGGCCCTCCGCTAAACCGACTGTCCTCGCCGTCGAGAATTCGTCCGTCATCGACCAACTCCATGTGATCTCAGTCGAAACGTTGACCAGCTATCAGATTCCTCTCTATGGACAGCCCACAGAATCCGCGAGCGTCGATGTGACAGGGGATGGGCTACCAGACGTGGTGGTCCTTCAGCCGAACGGTGCATATCCGGCGATTGGGGTTCTGCGTTCGACACCCGACGGAGGGCTGATGCCAGAGGACCTGTATTCGATCGGCGCAAGTGGGGGTGGGATGGCCTTGGCTCACTCGGATGTGGACGGTGATGGGAATGTCGATGTCCTAGCGACCGGTAGCACGGATGACTTTGCGATCCTCTGGGGAGCTCCCTAGAACTGCTCCTCCTCGGTCGAGCCCAGCAGAGCCATCGTCGAAACGACACCACCCGACACCGCCTGTCTCACGAGGTCGAAGTACCCGGCGCCGACCTCCCTTTGATGTTTGGTGGCGGTGTAGCCCTCGGACTCCATTGTGAACTCCCGGTCCTGGAGCTCGACGTAGGCGGTCATCCCATTCTCCTGGTAACCCCGCGCCAACTCGAACATCGAGGCGTTGAGGGCGTGGTATCCGGCGAGGGTGATGAACTGGTACCGGTACCCCATGGTGCCCAGCTCCTTTTGGAAGGTGGCGATGGCCCCCGGGTCGAGATGCTTCGACCAGTTGAAGGACGGGGAGCAGTTGTAGGCGAGCATCTTCCCCGGGTGCTCGGCGTGGATCGCCTCTGCAAAGCTCCTCGCCTCGCCCAGGTCGGGGTGCGCGGTCTCGCACCAGAGCAGATCACAGTGCGGGGCGTAGGCCAGGCCCCTGGCAATTGCCGATTCCAGGCCGTCACGCACCCGGAACAGGCCGTCCGCAGTGCGCTCCCCGGTGACGAACCGGCGATCGCGCTCGTCGATGTCCGAGGTGAGCAGCGTCGCCGAGTTGGCGTCGGTTCTCGCCACAAGGACCAGTGGCACGTCGAGCACATCCGCAGCGAGCCGCGCCGCCTGGAGATTCCGGATGTGCTGACCGGTAGGCACCAGGACCTTGCCCCCCATGTGCCCGCACTTCTTCTCCGAGGCCAGTTGGTCCTCGAAGTGGACCCCGGCGGCGCCGGCCTCGATGAAGCTCTTGGTCAGCTCGAACACGTTGAGCGGTCCCCCGAACCCGGCCTCGCCGTCGGCCACGATGGGGACGAACCAATCGGTTTCGGTGCTCCCCTCCGACCAGTCGATCTGATCGGCGCGCCGCAGGGCGTTGTTGATTCTCTTCACCAGGGCGGGAGCCGAGTTCGCCGGATACAGGGACTGGTCGGGGTAGACCTCCCCGGCGAGGTTCCCGTCGCCTGCAACCTGCCAGCCCGACAGGTAGATCGCCTCCAGCCCGGCCTTCACCATCTGCGTGGCCTGCCCGCCGGTGAGGGCACCGAGGGCGTTCACATAATCCCGGGTGTTGAGCAGCTCCCAGAGTTTGACGGACATCCGGTTGGCCAGCGTGTGCTGCTCCCGGATGCTGCCCCGCAGCCTCACCACGTCCTCGGCGGTGTAGTCCCGAACCACTCCCTCCCAGCGTGGATTGTCCCTCCAGGTCGCGGCCAGCCGAGCTGCCTCGTTTCCATTCTGTGTCATGTCATCTCCCTCAATCGATGTGCTCATAAGCGGGGAGTGTGAGGAATTCGACGAACTCCTCGCCCAGAGCCACTTCCTCGAAGATCCTTCGTGCCAACCCCACCGTCGGGTCGGACCGCCCTTCGTCTTCCAGCAGGCCGACCACCTCCTCGGCGATCGACCGCACCAGGTGCCCGGTTACCGGCGATCCGCCATCGGTGTCGACCCGATGCCTCACCCATTGCCAGATCTGGGAACGGGAGATCTCGGCGGTTGCCACGTCTTCCATCAGGTTGTCGATGGCGGCCGCGCCGACACCGGAGAGCCATGAAGCCAGGTAGCGAATCCCGACCGAGACGTTGCTGCGAACGCCTTCGAGCGTGACCTGACCCCGAAAGTCGAGATCGAGCAGGTCGTCGGCGTCGACCTCGACATCATCGCGGTAGCGATCGAGCTGGTTGGGAGCCTCGCCGAGGACGGCGTCGAACTCCGCCATCGCCACCGGGACCAGATCGGGGTGAGCCACCCAGGTGCCGTCACACCCTGCTGCCGCCTCCCGGGCCTTATCGGCACGGACCTTGCCGATGACGGCCGCGGTGACCTCGGGGTCACGCCGATTGGGGATGAAGGCGGCCATGCCCCCAATTGCGTGGGCGGCCCTCCGGTGACAGGTCTTGACCATCAGCTCGGTGTAGGCCCGCATGAAGGGGACGGTCATCGTCACCTGGGAGCGATCGGGAAGGACGAAGCGGGGATCGCTCCGGAACTTCTTGATCACTGAGAAGATGTAGTCCCAGCGGCCGGCATTGAGACCGGTGACGTGCTCCCGCAACTCATAGAGGATCTCGTCCATTTCGAAGGCGGCGAGGATGGTCTCGATGAGGACCGTGACCCGGATCGTGCCCTGGGGGATCCCGAGCCGGTCCTGGGCCCACACGAAGACCTCGTTCCAGAGGCGGGCCTCGTGGTGGGACTCCAGCTTGGGCAGGTACAGGTAGGGGCCGGTCCCGGTTTCGATGGCGGCTCTTCCCCCGTGGAACAGGTAGAGCCCGAAGTCGAAGAGCGATCCTGACATCGGCTGGTTGTCGACCAGGAAGTGCTTCTCCTCGAGATGCCAGCCTCGGGGCCGGACCACCAGCGTCGCCACTCGATCGGCGAGCTCGTAGCTCTTGTCCTCGGTCTCGAAGCGCAGCGAGCCGTGGTAGGCGTCGACCAGGTTGGCCTGACCCGAGAGCAGGTTGGCCCAAGTGGGAGTGGTGGCGTCCTCGAAGTCCGCCATGAACACACGGGCGCCGGAGTTGAGCGCGTTGATCATCATCTTGGCGTCGACCGGGCCGGTGATCTCCACCCGTCTGTCCTCGAGGTCGGGAGGCGCCGGGGACACGGTCCAGTCCCCGCTCCGGATCGAGGCGGTCGACTCCAGGAAACCGGGTCTCAGTCCACGGTCCAGGTCCTGCTGGGTACGGTGCCGAGCCTCGAGAACGGCCCTCCGGCCTGACCTGAACTCCCGCTCGAGGTCGGCCAGGAACTGCTCGGCCTCGGGCGTGAGCAGTCGTTCCCGCAGCGATTCGGTGTCATCCGGCATAAGAATGCAGTGTCTTCTGACTTGTGTTAGCTTGATCGGCAATCTCAGACAAAGAACAGCTCATCTTTCGGAAGGTAGCAAGTTGTGAGTGAAGCACCGGTGCTCGACCCCCTGATCCTGGGAAGACGTCTCCGTCATCATCGTCGGGCCAAGGGCCTCACTCTCGACCAACTCGGTGAGACCGTGGGCAAGCCGGCCCCATATCTGTCGTTGCTGGAGAACGGGAAGAAGGAGCCCCGGGTCAACCTCATCGTCGAGCTCGCCGCCGCCCTCGACGTCGATCTGGCCGATCTGCTCGAGCCCACCCCGCCCAACAAGCGTGATGCCCTCGAGATCGCTTTGCTTCGCTCACAGGAGACCGCGCTCTTCGACTCGCTCGACCTGCCCACGTTGA
>JBIOVB010000129.1:0-27526 GCA_044867525.1 Acidimicrobiia bacterium
GGTTGTTGCTCGGCGGGTTGCACCCGAGGGTGACTCCCGCTGCTCGCAGCCTGTTGATCGCGCTCTCGAAGATGTGGCCGTTGTCGTCGACGAAGTAGTTGTTGCCACTGCCGGCGGTGTAATTGAAAGCCCGACCGAGGAACGCGGCCATCTCGCCTCTGGTCACCCGGCGGTCGGGACAGAACCTGGTCCCCGAGGGGTTGCAGCCTTGGGTCACACCGGCGGCCCGCAGTTTGTCGATCGCCGCCTCGAAGAGGTGGCCCCGGGTATCGGTGAAGTAGTCACCGCTCCCCGAGCTGCTGTAGCCAAGCGCCCTCACCAGGAAGGCGGCCATCTGTCCCCTGGTCACGAAATCGTTGGGGCAGAACCTGGTGTTGGCCGGTGGGTTGCAGCCTTTGGTGATCCCTCTGGCAGCTAGCCAATCGATGGCCGCCTCGAAGGTGTGGCCGTTGGTGTCGCTGAACCCGGTGCCGGGCACCGAACCGTTGTAGAAGCGCGGGATGCTCTGCACCGACCCGCTCCCCATGAGCCGATAGGCACTGCCATTGGAGCGCTGCACCCGGAACACCGAATCGGACCGCGCTCCGCCCAGGTCGAAATCCGCGGGCTCCAGCCCGCAGTTGATGAAGTCATACATGCTGGGCTCGGCTCCCCCGCCGTCGTCGACCTCCACCCGCCCGAAGTCGCAGTCGACGAAGCGCACCGGGCGCTCGGCGTTGCGGGCGTGCTCGTCGATGTAGAGGGTGCCACCGTTGGTCTTCACCTTCGACCAGATCTGAGTGTCGGTGCCGGTGTCTCCTGGCTCGCCCATGGCATGGGAGTGGACCGCGGTCCCGTTGCTGAGCAAGGTCAGGTTCTTGTACACATAGGAGTTGGTGTAGGCCCCGTGCTCGACCCCGGCCTGAGAGTTGTAATAGGCCACGAACCCGTCGATCACGTGGGGCATTTCGTTGTTCTGCCAAACGAAGATCCCGTTGGTTTGGTTGTTGTGGGCCCGGTTGTTGCGGAAGGTCCAGGTGGCTTCGTCGTCCTCAGGCCAGATATAGCCCGAACGACTGGCGCCGTCCTCCCGCTGCAAGCCGACCACGACCGAGTTGGTAACGGTCACCCGATTCCCCGATCCGAGATAGAAGGCACCAAGCCGGTGGCTGTTGCTCGGGTTGGCGGTCGCTCGCATGCCGGCGACAACGGCACGGTCAAACACGATGTCGTCGGAAGATGTTCCCTCATCCCACCAGTAGGCCTCGCCCCGGACGTTGTAGGCGATGGTGTTCTTGAAGGTGATCCCGTTCGACATGTGGGGAACGAAGGCATGGCCCTTCGTGTCCCGAATCAACAGGCCGTCGACGACACTGCCTCGGCTCCCGTTGCCCGCCATGTGAAAGTGGATTCCATAACGACCGGTCACATCGCTACTTCCGAAGTCAGGTGCCATGTAGCGGAACGCCGCGTTCCTGATCGTCGAAGGCTGCGACGATCGGATGAAGACATGGGTGTACCCGCTCGTGGTCCCTTCGATCCGGACGTTTCTCGTGAGATTGAGCAGTTCCGCTGAATAGCCCAGGGGGTTCTTGGCAGGAGTGGAAGTCACCGTGGAGAAGTTCGTTGTGTTACCGGAGCTATTCGGGGCAGCAACCACGATGTCGCCTGCCCACGACGATTGCCAGGTGTAGGCCCACGCCGGCTTTGACTCTCCCTGGAGGATGATCCGTCCGGAGCCGACCACCCAAAGCCCTTTGTCGGAAGCCGGAGGAGAGGCAACGACATCGCCTCCTATAAATGCGTTCTCGTTGATCCCCGTGAATCGAAGGATGTGATCCACGTTCCCGTTCGCAGGCTTCATGATCAGCGTGCCTCGTACGATCACGTTTCCACCGGCGGTCACCGTGGTGTCGGATCCGGGGTTGAACTCCCACGTCTGCCCGGCCGGGACCGTGAAACCGCTGGGAAAGTTCTCGCCGTTCACCAATCGGCGATCAGCCGCCTGTGCCGGCTGGGCTATTGCCAGGATCGCAATCGCGACGCCTGCGATCAACAATGTTCGAGTCAAAGCTGCCACCGGCCTAGCCCGGAAGCGTGGTGAGCCAACAGCACTCATCGAAGATCTCCTTCGCTCCGGACCGAGGCCTCCCATATCACACAAACGTCAGGCGGCCGAGCGCGCCAGACATGCATCGATCTCGGTCGACGACACCATAACCGGGCAGACAAGTTGCGCGGCATACCCAATGTGCCGATTCGGTAACCCTGGAAACGGGTCTTGAGTCGAACCGGCCTCGACTTAGTCTGATCGTGGAACTGGGAGGTTTCGTGGCGGAGAGCAGAACCCAAGCCGAAGGCATGTCCCCTTTGAGTCGTCTGGTCTTTCGCATCCTGCTCCCGGTCGCTTCGGTTCTGGTCATCATCCTCGGCATCGCCTACACCAGCAACGTCCCGGTCAGCGACCTGCTCCGTGACCCGAGCGCCACCCTCGACGGTGCCTGGTACGTGGGTCTGGTGTCGATCATGGGCGTGGCATTGTGGGCCGCAGCGGCCGCGATCTGTCTCCTCTCCCTCCACGCCGCCTCGTCCTACGGAGAGCGCCAACTCCTGATCGCCGGTGGGGCCACCAGCATCCTCCTCGGCGCCGACGACGCCTTCTTGCTACACGAGGCGATCAAAAACGGCCTCGGTGTTCCTTCCCCGGTGACCATCGCGGTGTACGGGGTGATCACCATCGTCCTCTTCTGGCGGGCGTGGCCCTATCTGCGGACCCGGCCCGACCTCTCGGTGTTCCTGGTCGCGATTGGGCTGTTCGCGGTTTCTGTGATCCTCGACGCCGCCGGTGAGGCCGATCTGCCCACGCCGCCGTACTCGGCCGTGATCGAGGACGTCGCCAAGTTCCTCGGTCTGGTGACCTGGGTGACTTTCTTCGCCGGAGTCGGCCGCGACCTGATCCGGGGACGCCGCTAGTCCAGCCCTCGCCAAGCCGTCAGCCGACGGAGCTGGCGCCGGCGAGGACCGTGGGCTCGGGAGCGGCCTCGACAGCAAGCGGAAGCGTGACCTTGAAGATGGTGAGGTCGTCGACCCGTTCATACTCCAACGAGCCATGCATCCCTTCGGCGAATAGCCGGGCGATGGCGAGCCCGAGACCGATGCTGCCCTGGAGCAACGCTGTCCCCCCCTCATGGACGTATCGGTTGAACATTCGATCCTCGACGTCGGCCGATACCCCTGGCCCGTCGTCGATGACTTCGATGATCACCTGATCATCCACGGTATAGGCGGTCACCGCGATATCAGTGCCCCCGTACTTGGCAGCGTTCGACACCAGGTTTCGCAGGAGTTGCCTCAGACGAAGCCGATCCGCCATGACCGAGATTCCGATGTTGTCGACCTCGACCGAGATCCCTCGCCGGTTGAAAGGCCGCACCACTTCTTCGATCTCAGAAGCCAACTCGACGGTTACGACGTTGTAGGTGATGGCATCGGCATCGATACGCCCGGCGGCCACTAGGTCGTCGACCATTCGTGACAATTCGGCTGCCTCGGTGACGATCAAGCCAATCAGCTCTCGTGCCGCCGGGCTGAAAGGCTCGTCGCCATCCTCCAGGGCCAAGGCGAACCCATAGATCCCGGTCAACGGGGTCCTCAGCTCGTGCGAAACGTCGGCCACGAAGGAGTCCTTGGACTGCGACACCTCGCGCTCGTGTCGGAGCTCCTCGGTGAGGATCCGGCGCTCCGATGTGCGTCGCACCGCCCGCCAGACCACGAACATGATTCCGAGGGGTAGGAGGAACACCACCAGGAATCGCACCGCATTGGCCGCCCGACCCACGCCCTCCCCGGCGATGGCGATCTCATTGGACCGATCGTCACGAATCGCGACCAGGACTGTGCTCAGGTCTCGATATGCCTCACCCTGGTCGGCCACGGCCTGCGGGGCATCGGC
The DNA here is from genome assembly GCA_044867525.1 of Acidimicrobiia bacterium. GTDB lineage: Bacteria > Actinomycetota > Acidimicrobiia > Spongiisociales > ZC4RG35 > JALYNX01. Next base: position 3,932 of record JBIOVB010000129.1, read on the forward strand.
CGAATGAGAGGAAACCTCATCGAGGGCGACCACGGTGGCAGCCTCGAACGACTCGAACGACCGAGTCGCCTCTCGAGCCTCCTCGGCAGGCAACTCTGCGACCAGCCTCTCGTACCGGGATCTCATTTCCAAGGCAGCCTCTTCGGCCCCATGCCTGGCGTCGGCGACGAGAGTGTCGCCGGCATCGCTCAAATCGAGAATCAGTCCGAAATTGGTCGCATTGCGGACGGCCGCCGCCGCCCCGAGCGTCGACTCCGACAGGATCGCGGTCTGTGCGGAGCCCGCCGCATTGACCGACGTCTCGCGATTCACCAGGTACGCGGCGAGCACCAGTAGGGCCGTGAGGGTGGCACCTACCAGCAGGACGGGAAGGAGGTCGGATTTGGGTTTACGCACCTGTCGTTGTTGTCGGCAGGCCTGAAAGGCGCCTTGAACCGGCGATCTCAGGTAATCGCGGCGAAATGTCGATGAATAGAGAGCCATGGCTATCCGGTTTGGTCGTATTGCGAGAGTCGCAGTGTCTTTGTCTGCTCTGTTGCTCATCGCCCTCCCCGCCGCCGCGGCCCATACCCCGGCCCACACCAGCGAGGAGATCTGGGCCGTGGTCTCCACTGCAGAGCAGTCAATGGGCGCCGTGGTCGATTCATTCGAAGCCGCGATCGCAAGCATGGATGACCCGGGGGCTGTAGAGGCCGCCGAGGCCGCGGCGAAAGCAGACATCACGGTCATCTGGACCGAGGCACGGAACGATGTAGACGACTTGGCGATGCTGTACCCGGCGCTGAACCAGGAAGCGGGAGCGGCGAAGCAGCAACTCGCTCAGCTGCGAGTCCAGAGCCGCGACCAGATCTCCGAACAGGCCGACGCCTGGACCGCACCGGTGCCGGTCACCACATCAACGACTCTGGTGGTGACTACCACCACGATCACCGTGGGTACGACCACGACTACCCACGCCGAGGCCACAGGGCCCCCTGTGTCTCCGGGTGCCGGAAACGGCGGAAACGGAAACGGCACCGGGAACGGCAATGGCAATGGCAACGAGGTCCAGGAGCAGGAAAGCCCCGCCGACCCACCTTCACCCGAGGTACAAGTGACCCCCGACCCGGTCGGCGAGAGCGCGACGGCTGAAAGCCAAGAGCCGATAGACGCCAGTGGCCTCGAATTCGTCTCTCAAACCTCCGTGATCGCGATGGCTCAGGACATGCCGAAGCCGGTGGTGCCCATCGATGAGGTCGAGGATGGGGCAATCACCTCACAGGTCTCGGCGATGCTCGAAACGGTCCTACCGCCCGCGATCGTCGACGTGGTGCTCTCCCCGCTCCTGGTCTTCGAGATCCTGTCCAAGACGATCATGGCCGACGGGCAAAAGGTCTTGGTCCCGCTTTCGTTGCTGGCGCTTTGTGCGATGGTGATCGGATTCGGTGACCGTCTGTCCGCTGGCTCCTCACGGTTGTTCGCCCTCATCCGCAAGTAGGGACCCGCCAGGATCGTCAGTCCGACAGGCCCGAGGCGGCTCCTGATTCCATCACCCGGTTGACCGCCGACTCGGCGCGACCCAGCCACAGACCACGCCTCGAGCTTGACCACGCTGCAGCGAGGTCGCCACCGTGGAAGGCCTCGGCCAGCTTCTCGGCGGCAGCATCGATCGCGGCCAGCACCCGAGCATCCTCGGGTTCGTCATCCTTCGACTCCATCAACTCCTCTGCCACAAAGGTGGACGCTCCCCAGGTCCGGAAGTCCTTGGCGGTGAACGGACCGGACATGGTCTCCGCCAGGTAGCGATTGACATCGGTGGACGTGATCGAGGGGACCCCGTCTGCGGTGTCATAACCGAAGAGGGTCTGGCCGTCCAGTTCCAGGCACTCTCCGATCAGAGTCGCGAGTTGCCGATCCTTGAAGGCCAGCTGGTGGTCGGATCCACCTTTCCAGCGAAGTCGAGGCGGACGGCCACTCGGCGTAGGCCTGGGCCTTGGTCGCTCACATAGTGGAGGCCCGCCTCTGGGGCGAGCACCATGGAATCTTCGATGGTCATGGGCCGGACAGTTCCCTGCCAATCAAGGTCAAAAACGATGAATGGAACCCGGGCTTTGCGGGTATGGGTCGGCTCATGGCCGAGCGATACCGAGAAGTCTGGGTCGCCGAGACCCAGCCCGCAGACGAGGCAGGCAACCCGACCGGGCCCCTGTACAAGGGCGGTCTGACAGCCGAGGTGATCTCCGCCTACCCCGAGCTGGATTGGATGATCGAAGCCGATCAGCACGTGCCCAGCGTGGAGACAGACGAACAGCTGGTCTGGGTTCTTGCCGAAGACTGGGATCGTTGGCGGGAGAAGCACCTCGAGATCGAGCCCGAGCCCGATCTCTCCCAGCCCGCGACTCCACCTATGTGACGAAGCGGTTCCTAGGAGGATTAGTAGAATTCCTCGGAGCGCAATGAAGACCCAGACGTCTCCACGGTCCCTCCTTCAGACGCTTGTTCGGGCATGGGGTTACCAGCCGCCCTGGTGTTTCTGACAGGGACTCGCCTCGATTCATCCCCGGTAACGGTGGCGTTCAATTCATGAACAGCACTCAGTGGGCGTTGACGGACTCGAACCGCCGACCCCTGCCTTGTAAGGGCAGTGCTCTAGCCAACTGAGCTAAACGCCCCTGCGGCCCCGATTCTCGCGTGGGTTCTCCTCCATCGGAAGCCGGAACACCCTGCTCAACACCAACGTCTGTTGATAAGTAGGTCGGTGGGCCTATTTACCTTCTGTGGATAATCGGTCGATACCCCTGTTGACAATCCCCAGGACTGACCAGACGTGTTCCTACGCTGGCTGGAGGCTCGAGGAGACATGGGTAGAGGCAACGCCATCGAACGGGAAGTGAGCGACGAGGCGATCCGTCAGTATTTGGACGGGATCGGCACCTACAACCTGCTCACCGCAGAAGACGAGGTCGCCCTGGCCAAGGCGATCGAAAACGGCCGGAAAGCCGAGATCGCTCTCGAGACCGAGCACGACCCTGTCAAGCGACGCAAGCTCCATGAGATGGCTCACGCCGGAGAAGAGGCCCGCCAGACCTTCATCCGCTGCAACCTCCGCCTGGTCGTCTCCATCGCCAAGCGCTACGGCCACGCCAAGCTCCCCTTCCTCGACCTGGTCCAAGAGGGCAACCTGGGCCTGATTCGTGCGGTCGAGAAGTTCGAGTACCGCAAGGGCTTCAAGTTCTCCACCTACGCCACCTGGTGGATCCGTCAGGCGATCACCCGTGCCATCGCCGACAAGAGCCGCACCATCCGGGTCCCGGTCCACATGATGGACACCATCACCCAGATGCAGACCGCCGAGTCCAACCTGATCAAGCGTCTGGGACGAAAGCCCACCGATGCCGAGTTGTCCGAGGAGTCGGGGCTCACCATCGAAAAGCTGATCGAGGCCCGCAAGGTCGCCCCGGAGCCGGTCTCGATCTTCGAGCCGGTCGGTGACGACAACGCCATGCTCGGGGACTTCATCGAGGACCTGGAAGCCACCGCTCCCTTCGAATTGATCGCCTCCAAGCTCAACATCGAGAACCTTCGCTTCGTGCTCGACCGGCTCACCGAGCGGGAGCGCACCATCATCGAGATGCGCTACGGGCTCGGGGACCGTGAGCCGGCCACCCTCGACGAAGTGGGCCGCCACTTCAATGTCACCCGGGAGCGGATCCGCCAGATCGAGGCCAAGGCACTGGCCAAGATGCGCCACCCGTCGACCCCCGGAGGGCTCCGGGAGTTGGCAGTTTCCTGAGCCAGGCCTCAGGCCGACTTCACCAGCTCCCGAAGCTCCTGCAGGTCGGCCTCGATAGGTAGTGCCGCTTCGTTCTGACGGGGTCTCCCCCGCCCTCTCCTCCGATAGAAGGGCTGGCCATCCCAGAAGATGACGCCGCCCCATACCCCCCATTCCTGACCTTCCCGGATCGCCAGATCGAGGCATTGCATCTTGACCGGGCATCCGGCGCAGATCATCTGGGCCTCGGCGAGGTCTGACGGCCGCTCCGAGAAGAACAGCTCGTGGAGCCCGTCCTGGCTACATCGCCCGTGATCGTGGAGAGTCTTGAGTTGTGTATTCATGTCGATTCCTCTGTCGTGCTCGGGAGAAAAAGAAAGCCGCCGGGTTCTCCGGCGGCCTCACAACAGACAGTTGCTGTTCGTCACATCATGTGATCAGAGGGTGCCGGGTGGGGTTCGGCTGGTCGCCATTGGCAGCGGGTGCGGGCGCGCCGACTAGAGCTGCCACTCCGGTGGGATTCATGCTCCGTTGCCTCATAGTCACGCACCTCTGCTCGACCGGCTCAGGATGGCGGTTGGATCACGATCCGTCAAGGCAATTAGCCGATACCGGTACCGTGGCCCGTCGTGAGCCAGATCCTCGATCTCTTGGATTATCGCCGTCGGGTTGACGAGATCTACCGGCGGGTCAGGGAATCGGGGGCGGGCGCCGAGGGCTGGGAGACCTGGACCCGTGACCGCGACCTGCTCTTCGCCACCCATCCCCAATCGCCGATCGAAGACCAGGCGGGCTTCACCAACCTCCCCTATTTCCCATACGACGAGAGTTGGCGAATCGAGGCTCGCTTCGTACCCATCGAGGATGAAACATCGAACATCAAAGGCTGGGGCGAGGAAACAGCTCGAATGGTGAAGGCGGGGACACTCCAATTCGGGCTGAGCGGGAGACAATGCCAGCTCGACCTCCTCTGGCTCGACGCCTACGGGGGTGGAGCATTCGTCCCCTTTCGGGATCTCACCAACGGAGCCACCACCTACGGCGGGGGCCGTTACCTGCTGGACACTGTCAAGGGTGCCGACCTCGGACAGGACGGCGACGAGGTGATCCTCGATTTCAACTATTCCTACCACCCGTCCTGCGTCCACTCCACGCGTTGGGTCTGCCCGCTGGCTCCTCCTTCCAATCACCTCGACTTCGAGGTGACGGCCGGGGAGCGACTCGAGCCCGCGTCGTGAAAGGACCTGGTCCCGGCTCGTAAGGTAGAGGCGTGATCAGATTCATCCTCAAGACCATTCGGCTCGCGTTCCTCGCCTCCCTCGCCGCGGCCGTTGTCGGGAAGTTCGTCCTCAAGTCGAACGCCCGTGCCGAGACCCAGGAAATCGACCTGGTCACCATCTTCCGCGGGGACAACCTCGCCTCCCAGGCCCAGCCGTTCTACGGGGGAAAGGTCCTCACCATGTTCGGGGGGACGGTCCTCGACCTACGCAAGGCCACGCCCGCGCCCACCGGCATCTACCTCGACGCCCTGATCTGGATGGGCGGGGTGAGCATCGTCGTGCCGGAGGGCTGGCGCGCCGAGTTCACCGGGAAAGCGGTGCTCGGCGGTTTCAACGATGCCACCCGGACCACTGCCGACCCCGATGTCCCCAAGGTGCAGATCGGGGGGGTCATCGTCCTCGGCGGGCTCCAGGTGACCACTGTGCCGCCCCCGGGCGTCGAGCGCTGATGGTCACTCGGATCGAAGCCGATCGGCTGATCCCGGGCCGGGGCTCTTTGGTGGAAGATGGTGTGGTGGTCATCGACGAGGGGACCATCACCTATGCCGGACCGGCGGGAGACGCCCCGAGCACGCCCGGAGTCGATGCGGTGACCACAGAAACCGTGATGCCCGGCCTGTGGGAGTGCCATGGCCATTTCATCGGCACCCTCACCGCAAACATCTCCGAGATGCACACCCTCCGGCCGCAGGTGGCCGCGATGAGGGTCACCGGCGACGCCCGACGCGTCCTCGATGCCGGGTTCACCTCAGTCCGTGAGATGGGCGGGATGGGCACCTTCCTGGCCCGGTCGATCGAAGAGGGTCACGTCATGGGACCCAACGTCTACGCCAGCGGGTCGATGCTCTCGATGACGGCCGGCCATGGCGACGAGCACGGCATGGACCTCCCCGCGGCCCGGCTCGCCATCGCCAGACACTGGGGCGAGGACAACATCTGTGACGGGCCCGACGAGTGCAGGGCCGGCGTGAGGCGGATGCTCCGCCTCGGAGCGAGGGTGATCAAGATCCATGCATCGGGCGGGGTCATGAGCGAGTTGGACGATCCCCAACTACCCCAATTCTCCAAGGCGGAGCTGGAGGCGATCGTCGACGAGGCAACCCGTATGGAGCGTCTGGTTGGCGCCCACTGTCACGGTAAGCGCGGGATCATGGCCGCCCTGGAGGCCGGGGTGAAGACCATCGAGCACGGCACCTACCTGGACGAGGAGGCCGCACAGGCCATGGTGGAGAACGAGGCGATCCTGGTTCCGACGAGGTGGATCCTGGAGTACTTGATGTCGGAGGGCGAGAAGCACGGAATGCCCGAATACGCCCGGATCAAGGGTGAGGCGGTCAGCCGAGTGCACGCCGACTCCTTGGCGATCGCAGTCGACAAGGGCGTGAAGATCGCCCTCGGCACCGACATCTGGGCCACCGGGCTCTGGGGTCGCAACGCCGAGGAGCTTGCCTACATGGTCGAGGCCGGGCTCAGCCCTCTCCAGGCGATCGAGACCGCCACTGCCAACGGTCCGGACACCCTGGGACCACAGGCGCCGCAAAGCGGCCAGCTCCTCGAGGGCTACGACGCCGATGTGATATGTGTGAGCGGGGACCCGAGCACCGACGTCACCGTGCTGGCCAAACCCGACAACGTGACCCATGTTTTCAAAGGCGGGGTGTTGGTCAAGGGTTGACCGACTAGACGATCCTTCGCTTCGACGCCCACCGGGCCAGCTCGTGACGGCTGGACAGCTGCAGCTTGCGGAGCACTGAAGAGACATGGGTCTCCACCGTCTTGATCGAGATGTTGAGCTTGCGCGCCACCTGTTTGTAGGCGAACCCCCGGGCGATCAGCCGGAGCACGTCCTTCTCCCGTGAGGTGAGCTGATCGAGCTCGGGATCCACGTCGGAGGGCATGGCGCCGGCGAATGCGTCGAGGACGAACCCGGCAAGTCGCGGGGAGAACACGGCGTCCCCGGCGTCGACACGCCGGATCGCATCTGCCAGCTCTGCGGGCTCGATGGTCTTGGTGACGTAGCCCCGGGCGCCGGCTCGAATCATGGCGATGACGTCCTCGGCCTGGTCCGAGACCGAAAGGGCCAGGAACTTCACGTCGGGATCGGTCGCTGCCACTGCATCCACCACGGCGATCCCCCCGCCGTCGGGCATGTGGACGTCGATCAGAGCCACGGCCGGCTTGGTGGCCCGGATCTGCTCGATAGCGGTATCGACGTCGTTGGCCGAGCCCACGATCGCGAAGTCCTGCTCCAACTCGGCCTTGACCCCGGCCAAGAACAGACGATGATCGTCGACCAGGTACACCGTGATGCTCACGCCGCCGCCACCGGCATTCGCAGGACGACCTCGGTCCCCTCTCCCGGCTCACTGTTGATCTCGACCGTGCCCCCTGCTCTTTCCACGCGACCCTTGATCGACTGGGCGATCCCCTTGCGATCCCCAGGCACCGCCGACGGGTCGAAGCCCTTGCCCTGATCGGTGATGAACACCGACAACAACTGGTCCTCGGCTTCGAAGTAGAGGGACAGTCGGTCCGAACCTGAGTGCTTGGCGGCATTGACCAGGGCCTCGCTTGCCGCACTGACCAGGGCTTTGGACGCCTCGTCCACCGGATGGTCGCCCACGGCCACAACGTCGATGGGGACCTGATGATCGGCTTCGATCCGGATGGCCGCCTGCTTCAGAGCCGTTGAGACCCGATCCAACCCGTCGAGGGGGGCGTTGCCGAAGAGCCAGTCCCGCAACTCGCCCTCCTGGTGCCGGGCCAGCATCGACATCCTCGCCGGGTCGTCACTGCGCTGGATCAGGGCGAGCGTCTGAAGCACCGAGTCGTGGAGATGCACCGCCATCTCGGACCGTTCCTCCTGACGGATCCGCTCGGTCCGCTCGGCACCCAGATCCCGGGCGAGCCGCCTCACCAATGGTCCGAATGCGACCAGGATTCCGACCAGGGTCAGCCCTACCGCGAGCACCACGGTCCCAACCTGGAGCAGGGGGCCGATGCTCGAAGAAAAGATGGCGAGGCCGCCAATGACCAGGGCGATCCCCACAAGGAGACGCCACCTACCGGGCTGCTCACTGTCGGGATCGAAGAACGACGCCACCGACTGCGGCATGTCCCTCCCGTTGAGTGCGGCAAAGCCGAAGGCGAGAGCCGAAACCGTCAGCACGAGCACATTCGACGGCCACCAGCCGATTCGAGCGAGGAGCAGCATCAGGCCGGCGAAGGCCATGCCGAGCCCGAGTGTCTGACCGGACTGCACACGGCGGGGCTCGACATCATCCACCCTGTCGATCGCCGACAACCAGAGCCCGACATAGATGAGTACACCCAGCCCCCACACCGTGCCCAGGCTGATGAAGGCGGCTCGCACGAACGAGTCGGACACCCCTATGGAGTCGGCGAGGCCGCCGGCGACACCTGCCACTCTGCGCCGGGTGCGTCGTCGGGTGAATTCGATACGGGGAAACCCCTGCACGGGGAAATGATCGCGGCCCGGTGCCTCAACCTCAATCGGGGACAACCCTGAGAAGTCAGGGTGAGGGTCAGGGGAGTTCCCGATTGCGGCTTGAGCCGCTTTCTGGGCCAATGGGGGCATGGAAGAGAACACAACCACAGAGGCGCCGGAGGCGCCAGAAGCGCCAGCAGCGTCGGAGACGGCGGTGGCCTCCACCGAATTGGTCCGACCCGTCGAAGGCCGGGTCATCGCCGGTGTCGCCAAGGGCCTCGCCCGCCGCACCGGGATCGCCCCCTGGGTGGTGAGACTGGTCTTCATCCTCTTCGTATTTGCCGGCGGAGCCGGGCTCGCCCTATATGCCGCAGGATGGTTCCTGATCCGAGCCGAAGACCAGCCGGAATCCGCGGCCCAGCGAGTGTTCGGGAATGCGTCAGGGACCCGTTCCTGGGTGGGGATCGGCTTGGTGTTCCTTGCCGCGCTCATCCTTCTCGACAACTTCACCTTCCTCGATGGAGGGGTGGTTTGGGCCATCGGATTACTGATCGTCGGCCTCCTCCTCTACACGGGCGATCTCCCGCGCCTGTTCAACCGTGAGGCCTCAGAAGGCGCCAATGACAAGGAGGGAGTTCAACAAATGACAGGCGACACACTGGTGACGACCAGAACCGACCCCATGACCCAGCCCGGCACTCCTCCCTCTGGAGGCGAGATCGGCGGCGGCGCTCCTCCGACTCCGACGCCAACGCCGCCGATCCTGCCCCCGAGCGCCCGTGAGCCCGTCGAGCACTCGATTTTGGGCAGACTCACCATCGGGTTCATCCTGCTCGGCCTTGGGGTCATGGCCGTGCTCGACAACATGCCCGGTCTCGCCATCGAGCCCGAGCCGAGGCACTACCTGGCGCTGGCGGTGACGATCCTCGGGATCGGGCTCCTGGTCGGTGGCTTCGTCGGGCGCGCTCGATGGCTGATCTTGGTCGGGGTGATCATGATCCCGATCACCTTGTCCTCCCAGGCCTTCGAGTACCGGTGGAACTCCGACGAGTTCCAGCTCGCCGATTCCCCAAGCAGCTTCGAAGAGGTCGACGACTCCTACCAGATGGATGTCGGAAATCTCCGGCTGGATCTCACGGGCTTGCCCTGGGACGGCCGTGAGATCGAGCTCGACATCGCCGTCGACGCCGGGAACGTCGAGATCATCCTGCCCCCGGGGGTGGGCGTGATCGGCTCGGCGGAAGTGTCCGTGGGCCGGGTCTCGGGCATGGGCCAGGAGGCGTCGGGGCTTGGCGATCCGAGTCTCCAGTTCAACGCCCCCGGGCCCCGGGGCACAGTCGACCTCGATGCTCAGGTCGACATCGGCAACATCGACATCAGCCATGGAATTCTGAGAGGAAACTGATCATGAAACCTCATCGATTCGACACCGTCTCCTTCATCGCCGGCCTCGTCTTCACCGCCCTTGGTCTGCTGTTCCTCATCCCACAGACTCCGGAGCAGCTGATCGACGTGCTCCTCGACTCCGGGGCCTGGTTCTGGCCGATCCTCCTCGTGGTGATCGGGCTGGCGGTGATCGTTCCCGCACTTCTCCCCAGGGCCGAGGAGGAGCCCGAGGGCGTCGAGGTTGATTAGTCGACCGGCTCCGCCGTGCGGAAGGCGAGGACCAGGGTCCTGACGGCGAGCAACATGACCAAGAGCCCGAACACCAGCGACAAGGTCTCCCCCTCGACCCCGAGAGCCACCTGAGCCCCAACCAGAGATCCGCCGACACCAACCAGGCCGACAACGAGTCCGTCCTCGAGGCGGACTCGTCTGTTTCTCATGTTGACCACGGTCCCGGCGATGGCGGTGAGCACGATTGCTACCAGGGACGTGCCTTGAGCCTCGTGTTGGGTGAACCCGAGCAGCAGCACCGTTGCCGGCACGATCACCACTCCCCCGCCGATCCCGGCCACGCCGGCGAAGAAGCCTGAGATCAACCCGATGCCGACCGCGATCGCGACCTGAGCGGGGTCGCTGAAATCTCCCGAGCCGGGAAGGGGGTCGCCTCCGGCGATCATCCGGATCGCCGTCGCCAGCAACACCAGCCCGAAGAAGATGCTCAGGGAGCGTCCGCTCATGCGGTTCATCAGAGATGCTCCAAGGCTGGACCCTACAACGCCCCCGGCTCCGATCAGCAGGCCGAGATAGAGGTTGATCTCTCCGGAAACGCCGAATGCGATCGCTCCGGCAATGGCGATGGGGATGATCGCGGCCAGAGAGGTGGCATGCGATCGGTGTCGGTCGACTCCGACCGCCACCAGGAGCGGGACCAACACGATCCCGCCTCCGATTCCGAACCCGCCGGATAGCAGGCCGGCGACAAGGCCGATGAGGGCCAGCTTCCAGGTTTTCACGGTGAGCGGGGCGATGGTTGACACCCGCTCACCCTAAATGGCAGAACCGCCCAGACCGGTCAGGGACGAGTGCGGGCTTCCCTCACGGTGAGCCGGCGCCCGCGGTGGGCGCGGCCGTCGAGGTCTTTGATTGCTGCTGCGGCCCCGGGCCCGGAAAGAACGACGAACCCGAAACCACGGGATCGGCCAGTGTCCTTGTGGGTGACGATCGATGCCGAGCGCACCGGCCCGTGATCGCGGAACATCCCCTCCAGCTCCAGCTCGGTGACTGAATACGGGAGGTTGCCGACATAGACGGTGAACTCCGGCCGCGGCTGGCTTTTGCTCCCCGACCCGTGCACGGCGGACTTGGGCTCGTCTTTGGACTCGCTTCGTTCCAGGATCGGGCTCTCCAGCCCCAAGAAGCGCTGGATTCTCCTGGCCCCCCCAACCTGCGATCCATCGACGAGAGAAACCACCAGCCCGGTCTCGCCGGCCCGGGCGGTCCTGCCGGAGCGATGGAGATAGGCCTTTTCGTCCTCCGGCGGGTCGAAGTGGATCACGCTGGCGACACCGTCGACGTGGATCCCGCGGGCCGCGACGTCGGTGGCCACCAGGGCCTGGGCGCGCCCTGTCGAGAAGTCCTTCAGGGCCCGGTTGCGCTGGGACTGCGAGCGTCCACCATGCATCGCAACCGCCGCCACTCCGTGTCCTGCGAGCTGGCGGGCCAGGCGATCCGCCCCATGCCGGGTGCGGGTGAAAACGATGCTGGGGCTCGCCGAACTGATTACGTCTGCGGCGTGCGCCATTCGATCGGCCCGGTTGACCTTCCAGAAGACATGCTCCGCGTCTCCGGGAGCATCCTGTTGGACCTCCGACTCGTGACGAACCGGATCACGCTGGTAACGCTCGGTGAGCACGGCGACATCTCCATCGAGTGTGGCGGAGAACAGCACCGTCTGACGCCGATTGGAGGTCATATCCAGGATTCGCTTCACGGAGGGGAGAAAACCCATGTCGGCCATCCGATCTGCCTCGTCGATGACGACCAGATCCACGTCCTCGAGCCGGACGTCACCCTGGGCGATGAAGTCCTCGAGGCGCCCGGGACAGGCCACGACGAGGTCGACGCCCTGGTGCAACCTTCCCCGCTGCCCTCCGTATCCAACACCTCCGTACACCGCCACCATCGACCGGCTGGACGCCTTGGCCAACGGTCGCAACTCCATCGTGATCTGCTCCGCGAGCTCCCGGGTTGGAGCGAGGATCAGGCCGCGCGGCCTGCGGGGGCGTCCCCGTCCGAGGCGGGCCATGATCGGCAGGCCAAAGGCGAGTGTCTTGCCGGACCCGGTCGGGGCCCGTCCAGACACATCGCGCCCGGCGAGGATGTCCGGGATGGTGCTGGCTTGTATTGGGAAGGGTGAGTTGATGTCGCGGCTTTCCAGGGTCGCGATCAGGGGCTCGGGCAGGCCGAGCTCGGCAAAGGAATTGGACATGACTGCTTTCTGTCGTTGGATCGGCAGATGAGGCAATCAGACCGGGTGAGAGAGAAGCCGATGATCACCGTGGAGCGTCTTCGCTGGCCTCCCGAACGGTGCGGCAAGCTGCAATCTACCAGGTTCTGGCTGCTACCCGATCCCCCCGAAGAATCGCGTCTTTGGCTCCAGGTACTCGTGGACGCCTTCCGGTCCCGACTCGCGTCCCATCCCCGACTGTTTCACCCCCCCGAACGGGGCCTCCGGGGTCGCCAGGTACCACTCGTTGATCCCGACCATCCCGAATTGGAGCTCCTCGGACACCTTGAATGCCGTCGCCAGGTCCCGGGTGTAAACATAGGACGCCAGGCCGTAGTCGGTGGCATTTGCCAGCGCGATCACCTCGTCCACATCGGTGAAGGGCACGATCGGCATCACCGGGCCAAAGATCTCCTGCTCATGCACAGGGCTTCCCGGCTTCACGTCGGTGAGCACGGTCGGCTGATAGAAGTAGCCGGAACCCTCGATCCGGTGCCCCCCGGTGAGCACGGTCGCTCCCTGGTCGACACTCGCCGACACCAGCTCCTCGACTCGATCCCGCTGCACCGAATTGATCAGTGGCCCGATCGTGGTCCCCGAATCGAGGCCGTTTCCCACCACCTGGCCCTCGGCCACCGACACCGCGGTTTCACTGAACTGCGCGGCCACCGAATCGTGGACATAGAAGCGCTGCGGGGCAACACAGACCTGTCCGTTGTTCCGGATCTTGGCGACCAGCCCACCCTTGGCCACCGCGGCGATGTCCCCGGCGTCGGGGAAGACGATCACCGGCGCATTTCCTCCCAACTCGAGGGAAAGGCGGGTGACGGTCCGCGAGGCGCCGTCCATGAGGAGCTTCCCGACCCGTGTCGACCCGGTGAAGTGGATCTTGCGCACCCTCGGGTCGTCGAGCATCGCCTGACCGATCTCATGAGGCTTCCCGTTGACCACGTTGTGCACACCGGCGGGGATGCCGGCCTCGGCAAGGGCGTGGGCTATGAGCATCGCCGAGCGTGGTGTGTACTCCGAGGGCCGGCTTACCACCGTGCACCCCGCCGCCAATGAGGCGGCCACAGCGCGGGTCTGGTTGTACACCGGGAAGTTCCAGGCGGTGATGATTCCGACCACCCCGATCGGCTGATAGATGACATCGATGCGACGACCCGCGACCCGGGCAGGTATCGAGCGCCCGTAGACACGGCGCGCCTCTTCGGCGGCCCAGCGGAAATAGTTGGGAGCGCTCGCCCACTCGCCGTACGCCTCTTTCAAGGGCTTGCCCGCCTCCTCCGTGGTGATCCGGGCGAACTCCTCGGCGTGAGCCTCGATGTAGTCGGCGGCTCTCTCCAGGACCGCTCCCCTCTCGTAGGCGGTGGCATGTGACCAGGCGTCGAAAGCATCGGCGGCGGCATCGATGGCCGCCACGGCGTCGGACTCGTCTCCGAATGGGATTTCTTGGAGCACTTCCTCGGTGGCGGGGTTGACCAGGTCCCAGGTCCCCCCAGCGGCGGCATCGGACCACCTCCCGCCGATGTATTGCTTGAAGTCGATCATGTCCTCGAGGTTAGGCCACCTGGAATTTGGACGAACAGGGGTCAGATGGTGACCTTACGATCCAAATTTCGGGGAGGTTTCAAATCGGGGAGACCGGGTATGCGGGAGCTGTGAGTCCCAGCCGGGTGGCAAATCCACCCGGCTGTTGATTTGAAGGGAGGAACTCATGTCACAATCCGCATCCGGCCGCTTCAGGCGGCTCAGTTGGCCTGTCGCAGTGGTCCTGGCGCTGGTCCTGGCTCTGCCACTCTCCGTGGTGGCGGCGCACACGTTCGACGACGTACCGGACTCCAACGAGTTCCACGGGTCGATCTCCTGGCTGCACGACAACGGGGTCACCGTCGGTTGTAACCCACCGGCCAACACCCTGTTCTGCCCCGACGACAACGTGACCCGGGAGCAGATGGCGTCGTTCATTCGGCGTTTCGCCCAGACCCAGGGCAGCGTCGGAGCAAATGTGACCGACCCGAGCGACACGGTCGCCACCAACGGGACAGCAATGGTCGAATTGCTCACCATCGAGGCGTCGCCGATGGCCGAGGCTGCGGTGACCCTCAACGCTCACGTCACCCTGGAGAAGCCGACGAGTGCGGATGGGACCTACCAGGTTGCCATCGCTCGTGACAGCTGCGCAGGAACCGTCCTGGGCACGGCTTCCTGGCTGGGAGCGGTGAACACCGAGGCGACCGAGGAGGCGAGCACGGTCTCGGTGACCGCCAGCGATGTGGTGACCGGCGCCACCAGCTACGTGCTGTGTGCCGCGGAGACGGTCGACGCCTCACCGGCGGCCACCGCCACCACCCGCGGGCTGACTGCCTCCTGGGTACCGACTTCCTGACCTGACGAAGCGACCACCGAGCGGCGGGCCGGGCCCGCCGCTCGGCCGCGTCCGGGTGCTCGAGAAAGAGTGTCACCCAGGCCAGCCCGGTAATCGTCTGTAATCAAATGACGAACGGAACAACGACCCACCAACCGGAGCCCGCACCAGCCGGTCCCCCTGACGAAGCACGCAGCTCGAGTGCCGGTGGCTGGCTGCTCGCATCAGGTGGGCTCGCCTACTTCCTGTTCCAATGGAGCGCGACGACCCTCGCCCCTGGTTGGTTCGAAGACAATCCGTTGTCCGGGTTCTGGCCCGCCTCGCTCGGACTCCATGCATTGGCCCTTTCCCTCATCATCGGGGGAATGTGGCTGATCGGGCTCGGCTTGGGCCGACGCCACGAGTCGACCGGACTCTGGTGGGCGGCCATGATCTCGACTTTCCTCGGGCTCACCATGAGTCATCCCCTCTTCTCCGCCGGAATGGTGCTTGTCGCAGTGTTCGAGTACCGCGTACACCGGCGGCGCCTGGTGCCTCTCCTGCTCGTGGTGGGTGGCCTGCTCTGGCTCTACGTCTTCCTCGCCGGGGCCCACCTCGGTGATGAGAACAGCCGGGCGCCGGTCGGGCTCGAGAGATGGGCGGCTCTGTTCGGACTGGCCGCAATGTGCTGCGGTCTCGTCATGGTCGGCATCACTTACGTCCGTTCGTCGAGCCACCCGCCATCCGTGGCTGGATCCTTCACGGGCTGAGAGGCCCACTGGACCCGAACGCGAAAAACCCCGAGGGAGTTTCGGCCGAAGCCTCCACCCTCTCGGGGCTATCGACTCTTCTCAGACTCCAGCCCCGAAGGGCTGGTCTCCCAGAGGAGTCCCACAGTGGCCTCTCGGTCACTCTGAGGTCGATTCGGGTTACCCCGTATCGACAGACGGCAAGGTAGGCACCCCGTCACGCCGATGCAAGCCAGGATGCTTTCCATTTTTCGCGACCCACGATCAGTTTTCGCGAACCGGCGGCGAACACGGCCGAACAGCCGAACAGCCCGGTCTGGGAAGGCAGGAATCAGGGTCCGATCGAGGCGATGGCTACCGTCCGCAGATGGAGACAGCCGCAACTATTGCCGCGGTGCTGATGGGCGTGGTCGCGGTATTCCACATTGCCCTCTCGCTGGGCGCTCCCGCCGGATACGCAGCCTGGGGAGGCTGGCACCAGGGTGTTCTCCCGACCCGACTTCGGTTCGCCAGTGGCATCGTCGGCATTGGGGTCTACCCGGCGCTCATCGTCTACGTCCTGGCTACCGCCGGGGTCGTCGATGCCACCTGGGTCCCGGCGAGGGGAAGGCTGGGTATGTGGATCCTCACCGGTCTCTTCGTCTTGGGCACATTGGCCAACTTCGCCTCCCGGTCGAAACGAGAGCGCTGGTGGGGATTCGTGTCCCTCGCCATCGCAATCTGTTGTGCGGTGGTCGCCCTCACCTTGTGAACGCCCCGGTTTCAGGCGCCGAGCCGGAGGGTTTCTGTGAGCAGCCTTTGGGGTAAGTCCGAGGCATGAATCGGATCAGATTCATGCTGGCTCTGGCCATGGTCATCTTCTTCTTGGCGGCCTCGATCCATGTCGAGATGCTTGGGTCCGGATACCGAGACCAGTCGGCGGCGGTGGCGGAGAGTGTCATCGGCGTTGTCTTGTTGGTTGGTCTGCTATTGACCTTGGCATGGCCACGCCGGACACGGTCGGTGGCCTTGGCCGTCCTGACCTTCGGCCTTCTCGGCACCTTCGTCGGCCTGACCCTGCTGCTGACCGTTGGTCCGATGACCGCCCTCGACCTCTGGATCCACCTGACCATGGTTGGAGTGTTGGTGATCGGGTTGGTCACGACCCTGCGCGCTCCGCATCCGACCTTCGCCGGCGGCACGGATAGGTCGCTCGGTGCTAACAACTAGCAATTGAGGCGGCTTGTCCCGATTGCGCCTGCGTGGTGACCGGTCAGCCGCCCTCCCCCAGCGTCTGGAGGGTCAGGGCCTGCGCCACGATCAGTCGCTCGATCTCACTCAGGTCGACGCTCTCGTTGGAGGCATGGATTTTTGCCTGAGCAACGTCCTCGGCGCCCCACAGGATGACCTCGGCATCGGGGCTGATGCCCTGGAGACGCGCCACCAACGGGATGGAGCCACCGCTTCCCATGGTCCCTGCATCCGCCTCGTAGGCCGCTCCCAAGGCTGCCATTGCCGCCTTGACCGCAGGCCCATCCATCCTCGCCGAGAACGGGTAGCCAACGCGAACCTTCTCCACCTCGACCTCGACACCCCAAGGAGCCGCTCCCTTGAGATGCTCGACGAGGAGGCCGAGCTCATGCTCGGAGTCCGCTCCCGGTGGTACCCGCATCGATATCTTCGCCGCCGCCTCCGGGAGAACGACATTGGCGGCATCCTTGACCGAAGGGGCATCGATTCCGATCACCGAGGCTGCCGGTCGGGACCAGAGTCGGGCCCCCAGTGAGCCAGAGCCGATCATCTCGGCTCCATCCACCATCCCTGCCGCCTTTCGGAAATCGGAGGGATCCATCTCGGTGCCCGACCACTCGAATTTGGCCAGGCCGGGGACGGTTGTGTCCCCCGAATCGTCGTGCAAAGTGGCGAGGATGTGGATGAGAGCCAGGAGGGCATCGGGGGCAGCGCCACCGAATAGCCCTGAATGGGCGGGAAAATGCAACGACCTGACCTTGACGGTGCACACCACATTGCCCCGAAGCGTTGTGGTCAGGGCGGGAACCCCGGCCGCCGGGTTCCCCATGTCTGCAATGACGTAGGCGTCCGCCTGGAACATCTCGGGATGGGCATCGACGTATGGGCCGATGTGGCTGACAGTCTCCTCCTCCCCTTCGATGAGGACCCGCAAATTCACCGGAATTTGTCCCTCGAAAACGCCGAGGGTGCCGGCGTGGATGATGACGCCGCTCTTGTCGTCGGCTGCCCCACGCCCGTAGAGCCGTCCGTCCCGGATCTCAGCGGTCCAAGGGTCGGTGTCCCAACCCGCTTCGATCGGGGCGGGCTGGACGTCGTAGTGGGCATACAACAGGACAGTGGGAGTCCCTTCCGGGCCCGGAAGGTCGGCGTAGATCGCCGGCTTTCCCTCCCCGAGGTCGAGCTCTCGGACGTCGGCTCCGTGACGCTGGAGCAGCTCCATCGACGCCCGGCGCATGTTGTGCACCGGCTCTTCGGGATACCCGGGAAAGGAGCACGATGCGTGACTCACCAGATGCTTCAGGTCTTCTGTGAGTTCCGGCATCAAGGCCTGCGCTCGTGATCGGACTTCGGTCGGGGTCAACATTCCTACTCCTCAGGCGATGACGGGCGAACTGATGCGATGGACCTCGTCGAGCTCAATAGAAGATCACCCCGATCAGGGCGCCGACCACGACCGAGACCACCGTCATGATCAGCATGGGGACGAAGAAGCTGTGGTCCAACAGCTTGGTACCCAGCTTGGTCGACCCGGTGAGGTCGAAGTTCGCCGCCGCGATCTGGGTGCCGTTCGCAGGCAGCGTGTACACCCCGCCCAGAGCCCCGCCCCACATCCCTGTCACCAGCCCGGGAGCGAGCCCGGCAGCGAGACCAATAGGGACGATGGTCCGGGTTGCCGTGGATTGGCTGGTGGTGAGGGCCGCAACCAGGAACACGGCGAGAGCGAAGATCCACACTGCTTGGTTCACCCATCCTCCGATGGTGGTCACGATGAATTCCTCATGGGCGGCGATGAAGGTCGCTGTCAGCCAGGCGATGCCGAATAGGGCGATGGCCGACACCATTCCGGCCTTGAACACCGACGCTCCGGGGACTTCGCTCACGTCGGGCTTGCCCACGAGGATGATGAGGACACCGACGGTGAACATGACCAGTTCGATCGTGGTGGTCATGTCGATCGTGACTGCTTCACCTTCGACCTCGAATGCCGGGCGGAGGTCGGGGAACAGACCCAGGATGACGATGGCGAGGACCCCGAGGAGAAAGATGATCCCTGACCGACGGCCTTCCTTGGTCGCTGTCAGCTCGACCGTCTCGCTCGAGCTTCCGGGCCGGGCCAGCTCGCCGGAGGCGATCTTCTCTTGAATTTCCGTGTCGTCGTCGATGTCCTTCCCCATCCTTCCCACGACAAGGGCGGTGACGATGATGCCGACGATGCCGGCCGGGATAGTGATCGACAGGATCTGGGCCAGGTCGAAGTTGTATGGCTCCACCGCGGTGAGGGTCAGCATCGCGGCCATCGCCGCGGAGACCGGCGACGCAGCCAACGACATCCCGGACTGGACCACCGTCACCGTCAAGGGACGTGAGGGCCTGATGTTGTTCTGGTAGGAAACGTCGTAAATCACGGGCAGAAGCGGGTAGAGGATGTTGCTGGTGCCAGCTCCAACCGTGAAGGCGAATGCGGTGAGGGGGGCGATCACCGTGATCTGCTTCGGGTGGGCCTGAATGACGCCGGCGGCCACCTTCACCATCCAGTCGACCCCGCCGGCCACCTGCATCAGCGATGCGGCTGTGACCACCGCGAGGATGATCAGCATGGCGGAGATCGGGGCCTCACCTGGCGCTTCTCCGAAAACAAAGACCAGGATGAAGACGCCCAGTCCGCCCCAAACCCCGATCCCTACTCCTCCGGCCCGGGTGCCCATGACGATGGCGCCCAGGACCACCACCGCCTCGAGGATGAATGTGATATCCATTTGCTGCCTTTCCGGGTCAGTCCGTGCCGCAGACGACGTCGAGTCGCTGTTGGAGTTGGTCATACGCCGTGACCGTGGCGGTCAACGACTCTTCCATGAGTGGCCTCGCCACTTCGAGACCCTCGTCACCGAGGTCGAATGTCACCTGTCTCAGGTCGATCAGGGCCAGACTCAAGTTGGTGACCGCTTGGTCATATAGGCCGTCGGAAGCGGCCTGGAATTGCTCGAGTTGGACCATGACGTCCTCAACTATCGCCAGCGCATCGGACGCACTCGCGGTCTCGGGGTCGAGCTGGTCGACCTGAGCCACCGCCTGTTGCAGGTCCTCGTACTGCCGGCACAAGTCGCGTTCCTCTGCGTTGCCACAGGCGACGAGCGAAATGGTGAGCGCAGTCAGTGCAATCACCCATCGTCTGCCGAGATTGCTCATCATCCGGCTCCCTTCTCCGGCTCCTGGGTCACGATCGTCACCAGGATCTTGCATGCGGTGACCATGTCCTCGATTGCGATGTGCTCGGTCGTGGCGTGCTCATCGACCATCCCGGTCGCCATGGCAACGCACGGTATTCCTTTGGCGTTGAAGAAGTTGCCGTCGGTGCCGCCCCCACTCTTCCTCGGCACCACCTCCAGTCCCAGCGAACGGATCGCCCGGGCCGCTTCCCTGTAGGGCTTGTCCGTCTCGGCTATGTGATAAGTCCGGTAGATCTCCTCGGCCTCGAAATCCACGGTGGCGCCGTGACGAGCCGCCGCCTCCTCGAGGGAGCTGCGCATCAAATCGAGCTGTGCGTCCAGCTTCTCCTGATCGTGACTACGCGCCATCCCCTCTAGCCTCACCTCACCAGGGACGATGTTGCGCGCCTCGCCACCGGAAATGGTGCCGATATTGGCCACAGTCTCCTCGTCGATGCGTCCCAGCGGCATCGCCGCGATCGCCTCGGCGGCAACCTTCACCGCATTGATGCCCTTCTCGGGCTCGACGCCGGCATGGACCTTCTTGCCATGGACCTCCGCGGTTATGTACACCGAAGTTGGCGCCCAGTAGGTGATCGAGCTGATCGCGCCCGCGGTGTCGAAGACGTACCCGTGGGTGGCATTGAGCTGGCTGACGTCCAACTGACGGGACCCAACGAGGCCACTTTCCTCCCCGATGCTGATCACGAATTCGATGGTCGGAAACGAGACGTCGGGTTCTTCGCGAAGAAGCGTGAGAAGCTCGATGCACCCGGCAATGCCCGACTTGTCGTCGGCGCCGAGGATGGTCGAGCCATCGGTTCGAATCACCCCGTCATCGATTATCGGCTTGATGCCGACATCGGTGCCCGCGGTGTCCATATGTGTCGAGATCAGGATGGTGTCGGGTCGATCGCCCTCTAGCACGGCCAGCAGGTTCCCGACCCTGTCCTGGGAAACGGAACAACCGAGTTCCGTGAAGCGGGAGAACAGCTCACGACCTATGGCTTCCTCGTGACCGGTGGGGCTGTCGATCGACACCAGCTCGAGAAATGTATCCAGCAGGCGTTTCCTGTCGACGCGATCGCCAAGGCCTGTCACCGCGACGAAACTACTCAACTGCTGCCCCGTAGTGTCGACTGCAACCGATCCGCAAGACCGGCCGTTACGACTGCTATCTCCGCCGTTCCCCGGCGTCGGCCGGCGGGTCATGACGTCTGATCTCGGAGGGGGTCAGATCGACCGCACCGGGAGTGACCCAGCCCCGCCACAGTCCGACAGCCCGAATCGCACACACCAAGAGAAACGCGACAGCGGCAACCGTGTTGTCAGGGAGTCCGGTTGCGTTTGTCAGAAATGCAAAAGTTGCCGCTCCCACCAACGCTGCGGTGGCATATGGGGCACCTCGTCGAAAGGCCTTGGGCGGCGTGTCACCGACCAGCAGATCGAGCAGCAGGCCGCCACCAACTCCTGTTATCACTCCAAGCATGATCGCCGAGACTGTTGGCAGATTGAACAACAAGGCACGCGATGCCCCGATGATCGTGAATAATCCAAGGGCAACAGTGTCGACACTGGCCAGGATCAAACGCAGGCGGTCGACCAACGAACCGAAGAACATCCCGATGAGCGCGGCTCCGGCCGCGGTATACAGATAGGCCGGCGTAGTCAGGGCGAGCGGGATAGTGCCCAGCAGCACATCGCGGAGAACGCCTCCACCGAGGCCACCCACTACCGCGAGGGCGGCGATTCCGACCGCATCGAGACCGCGACTGGCACCGAACACCGCCCCCGCGATCGCTCCTGCGACTATCGCGGTCAACTCGATCCACAATGGTGGTGAAAGCAGCGACAGGTCCACGCCCCATCGATGCTATTCACCCCGAAGCGGCGGGCCGGTACGGCGATGTCATATGATTGCTTGCCGTGAGTGAGAGTGGTTCACGTCCCGAGTCCGCTTTGACCGGTCAGAAGGCGGGACTCGGCGTGCTCGCGGCGGCATGCATCTCTTCGCTGGTAGTGAATGCAAACACATCCGCTGTGACCATTCTCCTCCCTGCGATCGGTGAGGACGTCGGTTCGCCAGTAAGCACGCTGCAGTGGGCAGTGACCGGCTATTCGCTCGTCGGCGCCGCCTTCATCGTGACCTCAGGAGCGCTGGGCGATGTGTTCGGGCGACGGCGGATATTCATCGGCGGGCTTCTGCTGTTCGTGATCTCGAGTGTCCTCATCGCATTCGCCGGGTCAGGCGGGGCCGTGATCGCCGGCCGAATGATCCAGGGAGCGGCTGGCTCCACGATCCTCGCCTGCGGGATGAGCCTGCTCACGATCGCGAGCTCGGGCAATCAGCGCCTGCGCGCAGTGTCGCTCTGGGGGGCTTCGGCCGCGATCGGGGCGGCGATCGGCCCCTTGATCGGCGGTGTCCTGGTCGACACCACCGGCTGGCAGGGCTTGTTCTGGATCTCCGCCGGCGTCGGGGTGCTCTGTGTGCCCCTCACCCTGCGAAGCGTCAAAGAGTCGCGAGACCCAACGCGGTCTCGTTCCATCGACTGGCTGGGCACCTTCTTGGTCGCCGCCATCCTGGCGCCGCTGATCCTCGGCGTCAGTGAAGGGTCCAGTTGGGGTTGGACATCGGTGGCCACCATCACCTGCTTTGTCATATCTGTGGTCGCCGCCTTCGCCTTCGTGGCGGTCGAGCGTCGCTCCGATGCGCCCCTCGTCGACCTGGCGTTGATGCGCAACCGGGTGCTCATCGGCTCGACCCTGGGCATCCTCATCGGTGCCGGCACGATCAACGGGCTCATGTTCATCATCAGCCTCTACTTCCAGGATCCGGCCACCCTGTCGATGACACCGCTCGAGGCCGGCCTGGCCACGATCCCGGCCACCGCCGGCATGGTGGTTCTGGCTCCGCTCGTGCCGAGGTTCGCCTCCAAGATCGGCACGCGTCTCGTCGTGCTCCTCGGGTTTGTCATCATGACCGCCGGCTTCGCCTTCCTGATCGCCACCGATTCCTCGTGGGCGTATGCCGCATTCGTCCTACCGATCGTGGCGGTCGCCGTCGGGATGGCCATGTCGAATGGGCCATGCTCGGCGGCGGCGACCAGTGCAGTTCCCGAGGAGCAGGTGGGCGCAGCCTCAGGGATCTCAAACATGGCACGGTATGTCGGGGCGGCCGTCGTGGTGGCAGTGGTGGCCGCGGTCTATGGGAACGTGACCACTGGTCAGATCGACGCCGGTGTCGGTTCTGCCGACGCTCTCGCCAGTGGATTCGCTGGTGGGGCCATCGTCCTCACCATCCTGTCCGCAGCCGGCATCGGCCTTGCTTGGCTGGCCGGGCGTCACCGTCCTCCAGCTCCCATTGCAGTCGACATTGCGGCTGCAGCGGCATCGACCGCCCACACCTTGCCGACTCCCCACCCCTCGTCTGCCGAGCGGGCAGCATCCGGCGTCGGTTGACGCACCCCGAGAGGGACCTCTGGGTCGACCCTGCTTTCGCTAGGCGCTGATCGCTCGGCCCGAGAGATACCCGAGCCAGGCAGCGACCAGCCCACCGATGACCGAGGCCATGATGTAGACGGCGGCCATTCCGACCTGATCATCCTGCGCCGCTGCCAGGCTCTCCCAGGCGAACGTCGAGAAGGTGGTGAACCCGCCGAGGACGCCGACCGTAACCGCCGTCATCACCG
>JBIOVB010000130.1:0-62081 GCA_044867525.1 Acidimicrobiia bacterium
CCAGTGAGGTGTGCCAAGCCTCGGGGCCCCACTGCCAGGTTCTGTCTCTCAGCCAGCTATCTGCATGGTTGATCCCGACCGAGGCCATCAATCCAGACGTCGTCGCCGCCTTCCCGGGCGGCCAATCCCCATTCCAAGCGGCATTGTTCAAGTGACCGACGTGGGCCGCTCTCGGTGGATCAACGGACCTCGATCAGGATGACCCATCACTGGCAATCCCCATGACAGCCCTGGATCCTCCGATGGCGGGGTGTGCCGGTGGGTCCCGTGGGACTCGAACCCACAACCAACGGGTTAAAAGCCCGCTGCTCTACCAATTGAGCTAGAGACCCTGGAACCCCTCAAGGATATCGCTGACTTTCGGTGAGTCAGAGCTGGCCTTCAGAGCCCCCGGCCCCGGTACTCCGCCGAGACCAGATCGGTGAGCTCCTGGACCGAGGTCTGGCCCACCGGGGAGTCGAAGGTGATGCGCCCGTGCTGGAGCAGGTTGACCCGGTCGCAGACGTCGACCACCTGGGCGAAGTTGTGGGCGATGAGGATCATGGACACCTCACGCTTCTGGCGGAGCTCGAGGATGAGGTCGATGATGATCGCGCTCTCCTTGGCCCCCATCGCCGCCAGCGGCTCATCGAGGAGGATCACCTTGGCGTCGGAGTACACCGCGCGGGCGATGGCGACGGCTTGGCGCTGCCCTCCCGATAGGAACCCAACCTCGGTTTCGACCGACGGGATTCGCACCCCCATGTCCGTGAGGTGGGCCCTCGAGTTCTCCCGCATCTGGTCTTTGTCCAGGAACGGGATGGGCCGGTGGACCGACTCCTTGTTCAGGTTCATGTTGAGATAGACCGGCAGTTGGTCGACGAGAGCCAGGTCCTGGTACACGGTCTCGATCCCCATCTCCCGAGCATGTGACACCGAGCGGAGTTTGACCTCATCGCCATCGATGTAGATGGTCCCGCTATCGGGCTGCTCGAAACCGGTGAGGATCTTGATCAGAGTCGACTTTCCAGCCCCGTTGTCCCCGATCAGACCCAGGACCTCACCCCGTTCGAGATGGATGCTCACTCCGTTGAGGGCTACCACCGGCCCGTACTGCTTGGTGATCTCCTCGGCCCTGACCGCGACGGTGCCCCGATTCGAAGTGGCGGTCACAGCCGGACCCTCTGTGAGCTGATTCGAGCCCGGGTGGCCAGCGAGTTCAAGATCATGGCGAGGATGATCGCTGCTCCCAAGACCAATTGGAAGGTGAAAGCGCTCACCCCCTCGAGATTGAACCCGTCCTGGAGTATGGCGAGCACCATCGCTCCGAGAAAGGCGCCGATGATTGTGCCGTACCCGCCGGTGAGGACGGTGCCTCCGATGACCGCAGCCGCCACCGCGATGAACACTTTTTGGCCCGACACCCCCGCCCCCGGGTCGAACGAGCCCACCCTCATCCCCTCGATCAGCCCGGCGAAGCCGGCGAGCATCGCGGCCACCACGAAGTTGCGCATCTTGATCCGGGTCGAGGGAACACCCGCCTCCGAAGCTCCCACCGGATTGCCTCCGATCGCCACCGTGTGCACCCCCCACCGGGTGTAGTTGAGAACGATGTGCATCCCGAGCACGATCACGAGTACCCAGATCAGCCCGGAGAACGGCGCGGCCCCAAAGATCTGGGCGGCAACTCCCTCGTCGGGGGGGCGTTTCGGAAACCCATTTGAGATGTTGAGGGTGAACCCGTTGATGATGAATCCCATCCCCAATGTCACGATGAAAGAGGGGATGCCGAACCCGATGCTGATCGCCCCGTTGAGGGCTCCGACCACCCCGGCGCCCAACACTCCGACCACGATGGCGAGCGGCAGCACGAGCCCGGCTTCGTTGGCGAAGAACACCAGGAAGGGGGTCATGAAGTACACATTCCCCATCGAGAGGTCGATCTCCCGGCACACCAGGAGCATCACCTGGCCGGTGGCCAGGATCGCAGGGGCGATCATGTACTGGGAGACCACCCGGAGGTTGTCTGTGGTCAGGAAGGCGTCGTTGACGACCGCGAAGTAGCCACCGAGGACGATGGCGACCAGCGCCACGGTCGACTCCGGCCTCCTGATCAGGAAGTCGGCAACCCGTCCCCCGATGGACGGTGGCTGCTCAGCAGTCATCGACACTCCCGCCGCTCGTTCGCAATGGACCCGCCTGAGGGTGCGTCAAGTTACCCCTCGGGTTGTCCTCGCGTCTCGATCGGTTCAGGCAACCGGCTCGACGATCTTCTGCTCCTCAGCATCTCCTTCGAACCGGCTCTCGGTCTCCAGGAAGAGCTGCGCCGACGTTGAGTCGAGGAACACCAGGCCGGTGTTGGTCTCGGGAGGCGTGACGACCCCGCCGGACAACTTCCACAGGTACATGTAGACCACGGGCAGGAAGCCCTGCAGGTACGGCTGCTGGTCGATGGTGAAGTCGAGGGTTCCGTCCGCGACCAACTCCACGGTCTCAGGGAGGAGGTCGTATCCCCCGGCGCCGACCAATGCGTTGTCCCGGGCGCCCTGGGAAGCCACCACCTGGCCTACTGCCTGAGTGCTTCCGGCATCGACCGCGAACATCCCCGTGGCGTCCGTGTTCCCCAGATACCAGGCTTCGACCGCGCTCAGCTCGTCTTCCAGAGCAGCTCCCGTGGTGATCGCCTCGGCCTGGATGTCCGCACCCGACTCTTCGATCGCGGCCATCGCCCCGTCGATACGGGGCTGGATGTTGAGCTGACCCGGGGTTGCAATGAACAGCGCGACCTTTCCCGTGCCCACCAGCTCCACGATCCGTTGGCCCATTGCGAAGCCAGAGCCGAACAGGTCCTGGCCCACATAGCAGAGACGGTTGTTGGCGACGTCGGCGTTGTAACCGAGGACCGGGATCCCCTGGCCGAGTGCCTCGTCGGTGGGGCCGTTGAACGCCTCGAGGTCGACGAGGGCGACGCCTATCCCATCTGCGTCGCCGGCGATGGCAGCCTCGAAGGCATTGACCATCTCACCGTTGTCTGCGATCTCGGACCCGGTCCACTGAAAGGAGGTGCCCAGGAGGGCGGAGGCGTCCTCGATGCCATAAACGGTGGGCACGAAGAAGGGGTTGGTCGTCACATGGTTGACGAAGACGAAGTTCCATTCCGGGGCCTCGGGGAAATTGCCTGCCCCGGAACCACCGCCGCCACCGGTCCCGTTGGTAGTCCCCCCGGTTCCATTCGAGCCCCCATTGCTGGTGCAGGCATTGATGAGGCCTACGGCGGTGGTGATACCCATGGCTTTGAGGAAGGATCTCCTCGATGGGCTCAGCAAGTGGGCGGTATCGGTGCGCATCCCAGTGCTCCTCCTCGGTAGCCGTGTCCGCGCCAACAAGGGCGAACGCCGTGAGGATAACCCCCGATATCGTTGGCGTGCAACCGAATGCGGTCACTCGTTACCAGGACATTTCCTCAGAACACAATCAGCTGTTGACGGGGCGGGGTCGGCTCACACCGATCCCACCGACGGTGTCGCCGCCGAATCGCTCGATCTCTGCGGCCAGGTCGAGGCGGCGAGTGCCGATCTCCATGTCATCGCCGAGCAGGTCGGCCGGCACCAGCCAGGAGATCTCGAAGTCCAGCCCGTCGGGGTCCTTGCCGTAGAGCGCCTTGGTGGTCCCGTGATCCGTGGCTCCGCTCAGGGCCTCGGCCTCGGAGAGCTTCCGCCCCACCTCGGACAGGTCGTTGAGGGTGTCCACCTCCCAGGCCAGGTGATAGAGGCCCACGGTCTGTCTCCCGGCCGGTGAGTCTCCCGCGTTCTCACCGATCGAGAACAAGCCGAGGTCGTGATCGTTGGTCGAGCCCTCGGCCTGCAGGAAGACGGCACCGGGGAAGGCCATCACCTGACGGAACCCGAGCACCTCCTCGTAGAAGGTGGCCGAGCGCTCGGCGTCTCTGACGTAGAGGACGGCATGGTTGAGGCGGTGGATCGACAACTCCTGCTCCTTTTGGATCTCGCACTGCTCAAAGCCGGTCGCGGGCCGAGTATTCCCGGCACGGAGGCCGGGTCAACCGCCCCGGGTGTAGATCCGGACTCCGTCTTCGTCGATCATCATCAGCCACGGGGTCGTCGTGCCCGGGCCGACCCCGAGATGGGCCGGGCTCCCCGGATCGGCGGGGCTGAACGGGTCCCGGATCGGCTCCACGTCGCCAACCACGCCCTGTGGAGAGATGCTGAGGTAGCCGCCGACCCCCAGCGACTCCTCCGATTCGGGGGCCCCGTAGATCAGGATGAAGATGGTCCCATCGGCGCCGGTCTCCACCTCGATCCCGCCAAAGACGCGGACTTCGGGATCCTCGGAGTAGCGGAGCTGCAGGGTTCGGGTCAGACCCAGGTCCGGTAGCTCCACCACGATGTCGCCTTCGCTGATAAGGGCCGAATACCTCGACCCTCCGCCCCATGCCGTGAAGTAGTCGACCGGTGACACCGTGCCGGACGGGTTCTCCGGCTCAACCCGGTAGAGCTGACCGTCGAAGTCTCCGCCATAGAGGAAGGTGCCATCGGTCGTCACCCAGGACGCCGCCGGTTGGAACGTCGTCGACGTGAAGTCATCGTCGACGATCTGGAGCAGAGTGCTCTCGTTCTCCCCCTGGAAGCCGGTGGCCGTGACAGCCCCATCCTCCATCGGTTGCGGCATCTGGTACTGGAAGTACAGGCCATCCACGAGCACGTCGCTGGGTATCGGCAAGGCATCGAGATACTCGCCGTCGGCCTGGAATCGCGCGATTCGCATCTTCGCCAGGTCCAACATCCACCATCGCCCGTCCGCAGCCATGGTCCCGTACTCCGGGCCCAGCATCAGACCGTCTCCGCCGGGCGCTGTCCCCAACTCATCCTCATCGTCGCCGTATGGAAGGAAGAGCTCGTCCCATTGAGAACCGAGCTCGCTGAACGGCTGGATTAGGACTTGGACAGTCTGTTCGACCGGGGCGCTGGTCGTTGCTGCCAAGGTTGTCGTCGTGGCTTCGATGCTGCTGGTCGAGCTCCCCACGCTGCTGGTGGTCGCCGGCGTCGTCGTGGTAGTGCTTGGCGCGGCGCCCGGTGAGCAGGCCGTCATCGAGGCGGCCAGTGCCCCAGCGAGGGCGAGCCTGGGGAGGGCAACCATGGGGTCACCCTAACTATGGAGCGCCGTAGCCTCTGGCCGTGACCTCGATCCGCTTCGGCATCTCGCATCTCCCCCCCGAAGAGGGCGATGACGGCGCTTACCTGGACACTCTCGTGGAGAAGGGGCACACCGCGCACGAGCTGCCCTTTGTCGACGGCTTTCCCTGGAAGGAGAAGCGATGCCAGAGGTTCGGCGAGCTAGCCGCCGAGCGTGACATCAGGCTGTCGGTCCATGCCCCGTACTTTGCCGGGCTCACCCTTCCCGACGAGGCTCGGGGCAAGCAGTCCCTGGCCGCCCTGGAGCACACCATGAAACTCGGGAGGTGGCTCGGTGCCCCGGTGATCGTGGCCCACTTCGGGTCCAATTACGAGGAGGACCCGGAGGTCCTCATGGACCGTATCCGGTCCCGTCTCGACTACGTCGCCTCCAAGGTCGATGGGATCGGGGTGGGGATGGGCTTGGAGACCGCGGGGAACAACCGCTCATTCGGCAGCCTGGGAGACATCGCACAGCTGGCGTCGGAGTACCCGTTTGTGCGCCCGGTGGTCGATTGGGCTCATGTCCACGCCATGACCGGGGGAGGTCTCACCACCGAGGACGCCTTCCTCTCGGTCTTCTCCTTCATCGGCGACCAGTTCCCGGGGTGGATGATCACTCCCCTCCAGACCCAGTTCTCCGACAACGAAATCGGGAAAGGCGGCGAGATCCGACACGTCGCCTACGGCGACGGCACCCTGCGGGTTGGGCCTCTCGTCGACGCTGCCAAACGAGCCGGGGTGCCGATGGTCCTGATCTCCGAGGCGCGGGACATGCCCAGCCACGAGGCGATCCGGGAGGAGGCTCAGGCTCATCTCGAGAAGGGCCCGGCCAAGACGGCAGGCCGGCTCATCTCCAAAGCCGATATTTCGTTCCCGACCTCGATATCGGCGACCAAGGACGGCGAGTACTACAAGCCGGTGGGCCTCGACCGGCCGTTGCGTCTCTCCAATCTGGACAAGGTCTTCTTCCCCGACGAGGGTTACACCAAGGGCGATCTGATCCAGTACTACGCGTCGGTGGCGCCGATGCTGTTGCCCCATCTCGCCCGACGGCCGATCTCGATGAGCAGATACCCCGACGGGATCAAAGGCCCATCGTTCTACGAGAAGCGGGCGCCGGGTCATCAGCCGGACTGGATGCAGACCACCCCGGTTCCCTCGGACTCGCAAGGCGGCATCATCGACTTCCTCATCGCCGACTCCAAGGAGGCCCTGATGTGGTTCGCCAACATGGGCTGCATCGAGTTCCACCCGTTTCACTCGACCGCGGCCGACCTCGACAAGCCGACCTATGCCATCTTCGACTTCGATCCGTCCGAGGGTGCCTCATGGGAGCAGGTGGTGTCCGGAGCGAAGCTCCTGGAGGTGGCGCTGCGCCAGCTGGGGCTCGCCGGCTACCCGAAGCTCTCCGGCTCCCGAGGTCTCCACGTCTACGTGCCCTTGGACCCGGTGCACAGCCACAGCCGGGTCCGCCGATTCGTAGGCGAGGTGGGCGCATATCTGGCCGCGGCCAACCCCCAGGATGTCACCATGGAGTGGGACAAGCCGAAGCGCAAGGCGCGGGTGTTCGTCGACCACAACCGCAACGCCTTCGGCCAAACGGTGGCTTCGGTGTATTCGGTGCGGCCACGCCCCGGAGCCCCGGTGGCCGCCCCTCTGGCCTGGGACGAGGTCGGAGCCGTCGCCAATGGCGACATCACAATCGCCAATCTCTGGGAGAGGCTGCAACGTCACGGCGATCTCTTCGCTCCGGTGATGGAGGGTGGTCAGACCCTCGACGGGGCGGAATCAGCGTTGGGCCTCTCGTAATTTGGTGCGAGAGCATCCGTAGTGAAGGTCCAGCGCCCCAATTTCGGGGCTAGCTTGCCGTGATGGATCTGTACGCCCGGATCAACATCCTGGGTGGGCTCTCGGTGCGCCTGCCTCGCGGGCGGCTCGAGGACGCCATCGCCCTCGACAACGACCCAATCGGTCGTGCCAAGAGCTGGGTGGAACAGGGCGCAGAGATCCTGCACATCGTCGACCTGGACGCCGCCGCCTACGGGGACTACCGCAACCGGAACATCGTCGACCGGCTGATCAATGACGTCTCGGTCCCGGTCCAGGTGGCGGGTGGGATCCGGTCCGAGGGTGAAGCGATCCGTCTCATCGAGACCGGAGCGTGGCGAATCGTGATGGGGACCGCCGCCATAGAGAACCAGAACATGGTTTGGGACCTGTGTCGGGACAATCCAGAGAAGATCGCGGTTTCGATCGACGTCCACCAGGACGAGGAGGTGGTCACCAAGGGATGGACCCAGAACAGCGGCCGCTATCTCGAGGAGGTCCTGATCGAGATGTCTTCGGCGGGGGTGGTGTCCTTCCTCGTCTCCGAAGCGGGGCGCGACGCCCTCGAGGACCCACCCAATTACCAGATCATGGCCGAGTCCCTGGCCACGGTTGAGCAGCCTGTGGTCGCCGCCGGAGGGGTCCGTGACCTGGAAGATTTGCGCAAGCTGGTCCGACTCGAGGCCTCCGGGCGCTACCTGGCCGGGGTCGTCGTCGGGCGTGAGGTGACCGCGGGTCGATTCACCATCGAAGAGGCAAAGTCGGTCATCGCCGGGGTCGGCCCGCTCCGGGCTCCGGGCGGGGTTGCGGCGACCAGGATCAGGGTCGGGGTCGCCTCACTGTCCGATTCCCTGGCCTTCTACGAGGACCGTCTCGGGTTCGCCCACCTGCGGACCCCGGCCGGAGGGGTGGCCGGTGCCATCCTCGAGCCCTCCAAAGGCCAGCTCCTCGAGCTCGTCGAGGGGGAGCAGGCGGAGCCCCGCACCCTCACCTTCGTGGTCGAGGACCTCCCCCGGTGGGCCGACCACCTGGAGAGTGCCGGGCTGGAGTTGCGCGCCGAAGACCAGGCGGTGGAGTTCGATGACCCCGACGGGAGGACAGTTCGCTTCGAGGCAGAGCGCTAGTGGTCTAGGCCCCGATCCGGGTTCGGGACTGCTCGCGTAGGTATTGGCGGAGATACCAGGGACCTCCGCCGCCGGTCCCGGAAGTGCCCGAGCCCTTCCACCCCCCGAACGATTGGATATTGGGCCAGGCCCCGGTCGTGGCGCCGGCCGCCCGGTTGACATAGGTCACTCCGGCCTGAATCCCCTGGAACCATCGATCGATCTCCGCCTCGTCGGTCGAGAACAAACCTGCGGTGAGCCCGAATTCGGAGTCGTTGGAGCGGCGCAACCCCTCATCGAGTGACTCCACCGGTCCGACCGCCAGGAACGGCATGAACAGCTCTTCACCCCAGATCCATGAGTCGTAGGGTGCGGTGACCACGGTGGGTTGGACGAAGTTGCCCCGCTCGAAGTCGTCTCCGACCAGCACCTCACCACCGGCGAGCACGGTCCCCCCGGACGACCGGGTCTCATCCACCGCCTTCCGGAACCTCTCCACAACGCCAGGGTCGATCACGGGACCCATGTAGATCTCTCGCTGCAACGGGTTGCCCACGCTGAGATTCCCGGTCTTCTCCACCAGCCTGTCGACGAATTCGTCGTAGACAGCTTCCTCCACGTACACCCGGGAAGCCGCAGAGCATTTCTGCCCGCTGAGCCCGAAAGCGCTGCGCACGACGCCGGTTGCCGCCTGATCGAGGTCCGCGCTTGCGGTGACCACCACAGGGTTCTTGCCCCCCATCTCACAGATCACCGGCTTGGGCCGTTGCTCGTTGACCGTTCGATAGAGGTGCATCCCCACGGGATACGACCCGGTGAAGGTGAGCCCATCGACGTCGGGATGATGGGCGAGGTAGTCACCGATCTTTGAGTCACCGGTCACGATGTGCAGAGCCCCGGGGGGCAGGCCTGCGTCCCTCATCACCGAGAAGAACTCGAGGGTCATGAGTGCTCCCTGACGAGACGGCTTGATCACCACCGTGTTCCCTGTGATCAGGGCGCCGATCGCGGGTCCGGCCGCAAGCGCCATCGGGAAGTTGAACGGGGAGATGACGACCCAGACGCCCCAGGGCCGGAGCACCGAGATGTTCTTCTCGTCTGGACTGAGGGCCTCGAGGGGGGTCACAAAGCCGCGGTGCTCGGTTATCTGTTTCGCGTAGTACCGGAAGAACTCGACGGTCTCCGCGATGTCACCCAGCGCCTCGAGGCGGTTCTTGCCGATCTCGTAGGCCATGTCGGCCGCCATTTCGAACGCACGGCTTTCCATGATGTCCGCGGCCTCGAGCATCAGGTCGCGGCGCCTCTCCCAGCCCCATGCATCCCACTCCGGAGCGAAAGACTTGGCCGCGGTCATCGCGTCGTCGACGTCAGACTCCTCGGCGAGTGAATATCGGCCAATCAGCACGGAGGAATCGATCGGGGAGCGCTCCTCGACAGTCTGATCCTTGACTCGCTCCTCACCGTCGATGTGGAGGGGATGGATTGCCCCCAAACGGTCCTGGGCCGAAGCCACCGCCTTCTCAAAGGAGCTGTTGAGCTCCTCGTTGTCTGCGGACATCGTGGCGTAGGTGATCTTCAGTGTCATGGCTCCAACCCGTGTCGAGTCGCGGGACTCCGACGATATCAAGAGTCCGCCAATGGGTCGCTGGACCGATGTCCTCTTCCCGCGCGGATGCCGATCAGCTTCTCCATGAGCCTGACCACCAACGCTGCTGATACCACGCGCGGCCACTCGCTACGGGTTCATCGTCGCGTGGTCCGCATCGGCGCTACAGCGGCATGGTTCACGGCTGCCCTCTTCCTCCTGGCTGGGTTCTCACTTGGCGAGGCGGACCTCGTGCTCCAGGCGACCGGCCCGGCGATCGCAGCCGCAGTCATGACAGCCCAGATCCTGGTTCACAGGGAAGATGGCAGGGTGGCGCTGTGGATGTCGGCCGCGGTGATCGTGGTGGCACATACCGCTTTCGGCATCGAAGCCACACATCTTGCTGCGGCCGTGGCACTGGTCTTGGTGAGCTCGGTGTCGATGTTGTTCGTCGATCGGAGCCCGGTCTCCTTCGGCGTCGCCATGGGGCTTCTCCTCCTGATCACCCCTCAACTGTGGATGGACCAACCGAGTGCCGCCCTCTCCCTGGGGGCGGCGATGGGGATCGGTTTCGCACTGGTCTCGATGATCCTGACGACCGTGGTTGATGCTGCGACGGCCCCCGTCGGCAAGGGCGGGCCTGCGCTGTTCGAGCCAACGGGCTCACCGCACTCGGGCGTCTGATCCTCACCCCGAGGTATCAAAACGGTCATCGACAACTAGTGTCTCCTCCCGGATGTCAGGGTCGTTGCCGCTCGTCTATTGGCCACTTCTTGTGCTCGGGGCCTACTTCGTGGGCTCAATCCCGTTCGCCCAGGTGCTGGCGCGGGTCAAGGGAATCGATCTGCGCGAGGCGGGGACCGGGAACGTAGGCGCCGGCAATCTGACCAAGGTTGCGGGGATGGGTTGGGGTCTCACCGCCGGGATCCTCGACGGGCTCAAGGGGCTCTTCCCCGTCTTGATCGCCAAGGAGATGGGTCTGGGCCCGGGTGCCGCCGGCATCGCCGGGCTGGCTGCAGTCGTCGGCCACAATTGGTCGATATTCATGAAGGGTCGCTCAGGGCGTGGCCTTGCCACATCGGTAGGGGTCATCACTGCCCTCGATCCCATCCTCTTGGTGTGGACCACCGGGTGGGCGGTCGCCGGTTGGAAGATTGGTGGGGGTGTGGCCGGATTCCTGGGTTGGGGCCTGCTCCCGATCGTGTCCGTGGCAATGGGGCGGCCACCAACCGAGTCTCTCTTCCTGCTGTTGCTTTCCACTGTGCTCATGGGACGGAGGGTCCAGGGCAACCCCGACAGTGAGCGTGGGCTGCGGCCGTCCCTGCGCAGAGCGGTCTTCGATGCTGATCCGGCGGACCACGACTTCCCACAGACGGCTGACGAGCCTCTGACCCCGTGAGCCCCAAGCGGGTAGCCATCATCGCCGGGATCTCGGCGGCGATTTACATTGGCGTCGGGTACTTCGTCTTCAACAACTTCGAACTGCCGCCGATGAGTCCGGTGGCATGGGCCCTGGTGATCGGAGCGGCGGTTGTCCAGATCAGCGCCAAGTGGTTCTTCGGCCTGCTGTTCAAGGAGTCGGTGGAAGAGGCCGGAGGCAGTCTGCGGGCGTTCAGCGCCTTCCGGGGTGCCCTGGTCGGTGCCGGGGTGGCCCGTCTGATACCTGCTGGTGGGGCGATCACCCCGGTGGCCATGGCATGGACGGTCCGTGACGAGGAAAAGAACAGCACCGGTGCTGCCATCCGCACCGTGCTCCTCAACTACGCGGCGCTACTGATCCTGACCGGAGTTGGTCTCTTGATCGCAAGGCCAACCGATGACGCCCGAGTCCTCTCGGTGAGTCTTGTGGTGCTAGCCCCGTTCGTTCTCATCGCCGGTCTCCTCACCATGTTTGGCTCGGGCAAGCTTGGCTCACTCTCCAAGTACCTGCCTCAGAAGGTCCGGAAGCGGCTGGACACATCGGTGATCGACCACCTTCCCGATCTCGAATCTCAGATCTACATCTGGGCACGAGTGGTGTTGGAGGCCTCGGCACTCGGACTCGTGATGCACGCCTTCGGAATCGACGTCGGGGTATGGCAGGTGGCTGCTGTATTCGGGGTGTCCCAGCTTGCGGGCGGTCTTCCGGGGACGCCCGGTGGCCTCCTCGTCGCCGAGGGGAGCCTGGTCTTCATGTTGGCGGCGTATGGGTTCCCTGCCTCGACCACCGTGGCGCCGGTGTTGGTCTTCCGCATTGTCTCCTACTGGCTGCCGGCAGGTCTGAGCCTGCTCGCCGGAGGCTCCACCTTCCTCCAGTCGCCGGAGGCCAAGGAGGCTGCCGCCGAGGCAACCTGAGCGACCGGTTAGCCTCGCCTTCATGGCAGAGGCCGTCACCTTCGACCTCCTGAACCAGGACGGGGAAACGGTCTCCTCCAAGGACTTCACCGGCCGTCGCCTGGTCATGTTCTTCTATCCGGCAGCGATGACTCCGGGCTGTACTTTGGAGTCGTGCAACTTCCGTGACAGCTACGAGGAGTTCACCGCCGCCGGCTACGACATCGTGGGGGTGAGCCCGGATTCTCCGGCGCGCAACGCCAAGTTCAAGGAGAAGGAAGGTCTCAACTTCGACCTGCTCTCGGACGAGGACCACGCCCTGGCCGAGGAGTTGGGAGCCTGGGGGGAGAAGAAGTTGTATGGGAAGACCCGGGAAGGCCTCATCCGTTCCACGTTCGTAATCGGTCCCAATGGCGGGATCGAGAAGGCCTATCGGAACGTCAAGGCCACCGGTCACGTGGAACGGGT
This sequence comes from Acidimicrobiia bacterium, assembly GCA_044867525.1. GTDB lineage: Bacteria > Actinomycetota > Acidimicrobiia > Spongiisociales > ZC4RG35 > JALYNX01. The sequence continues at coordinate 12,471 of JBIOVB010000130.1, forward strand.
CAAGCAAGACCTCTTGGGCTGATTCTCGATCCCTGCGTCAGTCGGAGGCGCCGATCTCGATCCCGGCCAGCTCTTCGAGAGCCTTGACCAGGGCGTGGTTCCCATCACCACCCAGGCCCCGTGTCTGGAGAGCCCTATAGAGCTGGAACACCAGAGCCGACCCTGGCAGCGGCACTCCAAGCTCGTCGGCGGCGTCGAGGATCAGTCGCAGGTCCTTTTGCTGGAGGTCGATCGTGAATCCGGGCCGCCAGTCTCGCCGCAGCATCATCGGCCCCCGATTCGACAGCATCCAGGACCCGCCGGCACCACCCTCGATGGCCTGGATCGCAGCAGCCAGGTCGAGGTCGGCGGCCTCGCCAAGGAGCAGCGCCTCGGACACGGCGAGCTGGTTGAGGACCACGAGCACCTGATTCATCAGCTTCACGGCCTGTCCCGAGCCCGGTTCCTCCCCGACGTGGACCACCGATTTCGAGTAGGCGTCGAGGTAGGGGCGGACCTTGTCCACTGCGACCTCCGGCCCTCCGATCATGACCGCCAGGGTGCCGTTGGTGGCTCCCTCCGAGCCCCCGGAGACCGGGGCGTCGAGCCAGAGGATGCCGAGCTCTGCCACTTGCTTGGCGAACTCCCTGGTGGCCCGGGGTGAGATCGTGGAGTGGTCGACGATGATCGCACCTTCGCCCAGGCCGTGGATGAGCCCGGACTCGCCGAACACGACCTCCTTCACGTCCGGAGTGTCCGACACGCAAATCATCACGATGTCGCACTGCTCCCCGAGATCACGGGGGTTGCTCGCCACATCACAGACCAGGTCGTTGGCCTTGTCCGGGGTCCGGTTCCACACGGTCACCGGATTCCCCGAGAACAGGAGGTTGGCAGCCATCTCGTGACCCATGGTCCCCAGGCCGATGAAACCGAGACGCGTCATGCTGCTGACAATAGGACTCTGCTAGACCCGCGGTGCCATGCCTCACGACCGTCTCGACTCCGCCCTGGATGGCGAGGTCAGGGCGCTCCACGAGAGCGGGACAGGCAAGGGTGCGGAGCACGTGATCACCGGGATGATCCCTGCCAAAGGAAACCAAGGCCCTCGTCTCCGTCTCGCCGGTTCGGCTGTCGAGTTCCTGAGGATGAACTCCAACGGCTATTTGGGCCTGGCGATGCATCCTGCGGTGGTTGCTGCCGAGGAGTCGGCCACCAGGGAGTTCGGGGCCGGGCCGGGGGCGGTGCGCTTCATCTCCGGCACCTATCAACCCCACATCGACCTCGAGGCCCGGCTGGCAGCGTTTCACGGCAGGGAGGCGGCGATGATCTTCTCCTCCGCCTACGCCACGGTGCTGTCGGTGCTCACCTCCCTGATCACACCGGAGACGGCGGTTCTCAGCGACGAGCTGAACCACAACTGCATCATCAACGCCCTGCGCATGGCGCGGCCGGCGAGCAGGGAGGTCTACCCACACCTCGACTTCGAAGGTCTCGATGCCGCGCTGGATCGGGTCAAAGGTGCAAGGCGGGCGGTGGTGGTAACCGATGGCGTGTTCTCGATGCGGGGCGATCACGCCGACCTGCGCGCGCTCCTCGAGGTGGCCCGGGGTCACGATTCCGACTTCCCCGAGAACGTGGTCGTGGTAGTGGACGACTCGCACGGGGTCGCCGCCTTCGGCACGATGGGGAGGGGTACCGAGGAAGTGACCGGCTCGGGCCCGGTCGATGTGCTGATCGGGACCCTTGGCAAGGGATTCGGGGTCAACGGCGGCTACGTAGTCGGCAGCGCTGTGTTGCTCTCGTATCTCAGGGAGAGGTCCCCGATGTACATCTACTCCAACCCGATCACAGTCGGGGAGGCGGCGGCAGCGCACGCCGCGGTGGAGGTGGTCGACTCGGAGGAGGGCCGAAGATTGCTATCCCATCTGGCGGGGATGACTGTGAGGTTCGAGAGCGGCCTGGTCGGCCTCGGTCTGGAGACCATCCCCGGGCCGCATCCGGTGGTACCGCTCATGGTCCGGGACACCGATCGCACCTCCGCCCTGGTCGGTCGGCTCTTCGAGCAAGGGGTGCTCGCCACCGGGCTCAATTACCCGGTGGTGCCGAAGGGCGACGAGGAGATCCGCTTCCAGATCAACGCCGAGCACACCGAGAGGGACATCGACCAGGTGTTGGAGATCTTGTCGTGATCCGGAACCAGGATCGGGCCGCCGACGTCGAACAGAGATGAGGAAACGGGCCGCGCTGGTTGCCGGATTGATCCTGATCCTGGCCGCCTGCGCCCAGCCCATATCCTCCGAGTCCCCGGTCGCGACCACAATTCCCTCACCGCCGGTTTCGAATCTGCCGGCCACGCCTGACACGCCGCTCAGCTGCAATCAGATCCACGTCCCCTATGCGCCCGAGGATTGGTACGCCGATACCCCGATCTACGTCGGTGACGAGGCGCCCTGGGACGAGGTCCGCGCATTCGCGCAAGGTCTCGACGGCTTTCAGGACATGTGGTCCGATCGGGAGCACAACGGTTGGATTGGAGTCGGCTTCACAGGAGCCGATGTCGTAGCCCACCAAGCAACCTTGGAGACTGAATTTCCAGGTGTCGGAGTGGTGGCGGTAGAGATGCCGTACACCGAGGAGGAGCTCGAGGAATTCGCCGGCCAGATCCGTTCTCGACTTCCGGAGGAAATGGACACGGCCGGGGTGTACGAGGTGCAGGGATATGTCGAGGTCTGGGTGGGACTGCTCACGGAGGAGAACGTGACCATTGCCACCGAGGTCATCGGGGACCTCCCGGCGTGCATCACGGGAAGAGACCCGGCCACTACCCCGGCACCCGGCCCTCAGCCGGCCGGCGGAGAAGGCTGGACCTACCTCCTCGAGGTCGACGCAATACCCGGGTCGGAGAGCTCGACGTTCGTCGAGGACGCTGCATCACTGGCGCTCGTTCTCGAGAAGCTCGGAGTAACCGGTGAACCCTCCCCCGTCGATTTCGAGCAGCAGGTCGTCCTGGTGTTGGTGCACGGGCACAGTGGGTCCTGCCCCGACACCCGTCTGGATGCGATCCTGGTCGAGGGCGACCTCGTGTATGCCGTCATCCCCACCATCACCGACCAGATGGCATGCACCGCCGACTGGAACCCTCGTACCTACCTGGCCGCGGTGGATCGCAGCATCCTGCCCCCTCCACCGTTCCGGATCGAGACAACTGATCGGCCGGAACCGCCCCCACCGTTTCGCCAGGCGAGCCATCGTCCGTACATCATCGAGCCCACCTTCCCCTGGTTTCTGATCCTCGATGTCGACTGTGGGGCCGACTACCTCGGGGAGATCAACGGAGTGCACTGGCACCGGTCCGACGGTGGCTCCGGGATGCCGCCGGAGTGGGAAGCTGCCGCGGTGGATGGCCTCGTGGACCTGGATCTGATGATGACCGAGGGCCCGGCGCCGACCCTCACCGCTTCGGCCGGCGGAGTGGAGATTCTCTACCTACCTGGTGCCGACCTCGGCGAGTACTGCGGCTAGGCGGCGGCCTCGTCCAGCCAGGAATCGACGTCGTCGTAGCTGACGGCAAGCCCATTGAGGATCCTGCAGCCGGACGACCCGGCGGCGCGGAGGATGGCGAGCAGGATGTGCTCGGTCCCGATCGATCGAGCGTTGCCACGGATCGCCTCCCGCAGCGAGAGCTCCAAGACCTTCTTGGCGTCTGTGGAGAACGGAATGTGGCCCTGCCTCGGCGCAGGCTCCCCCACGGGGGTCATCGCCTCCAACACCCGCTGCCGGGTGACATCGAAACCGGCGAGCGCCTTGGCGGCCGGGGAGCTCTTGTCCTGGAGTAAGGCGAGAAGCAGGTGATCGGTCCCGATGTGGTCTTCCCCGCGATCCCGTGCGATCTCCTGGGTGGCTATCACCACAGCTCGCGCCTCGATGGCGAACCTGGTGAAGAGCCCTTTCCGGGACCGCCCCTTCACCCCAGTCTCGACAAAGCGCTTCTGTGCCGCCTGCTTACTGACACCGATGCTGGCTCCGATTTCCGCCCAGGAAGCGCCCGCCGTGCGGGCGGCTTCGACGAAATGGCCGACCAGGTCGTCTGCCATCGATGCGAATCGGTCGGCCAGCAACACCGCCTCGGTGAGTTGCTCCATGGGGTTGCCGGAGGGGTTTCGGCTTTCGACGAATTCGACGAGGTCCGACATTTCGAGGGGGTCTTTGCTCATCTACGTCAACCTAGGGTTGACGATTGCGTTTGTCAACCTGAAGTTGACGGCTCGACTACCACCGCGAGAACAGCCCCGGCCTCGACCTGCTGCCCGACAGCCGCATGGACGCTCCCCACGGTCCCCGCAGTGGGCGCCCGCAGGGTGTGCTCCATCTTCATCGCCTCGAGGACGATCAGGACCTGCCCCTCGACGACAATGTCGCCCACCTCGACATCAACCCTGACCACCCGGCCCGGCATCGGGGCGTGCATCGATCCTGGCGCCTCATCGACCTCTGTCCCCTGGAATCGGGGTAACTCCACGAGTGTCATCGGGCCCGACGGGCCGTCGACATACCGCTCTGACCCGACACGATGGACGTCGAATTCGAGGGGTTCTCCCTTGACCATGAGCTCCACCTTCTCCGGGCTCGCCAAGACGATCTCGACTCCGTCCGCGCCATCGATGACGACCACCCCATCTCGAGTCGTGTGGTATTCCACGACCCATTCCTTCACGCCCTGCATGTACACGCTCTTGTGGGCAGGGCTCGACGAGTTGCGCCAGCCTCCGGCAATCGAAGACAGCACCGGGGCCACCAGGCGACGGTGGGCTCGATCGGCAATCGCCACCGCAATCACCGCCTGACGGGCTTCGTCCTCCCCTACGAGAGGCGCAGTCAGGTCGCGATCGTCGAGGAACTGGGTGTCGAGCGATCCCGCGATGAAATCCTGGTCTTCGAGAACTCGGACCAGAAGATCGCGGTTGGTGATCGGGCCATGGATCCGGGCCCGGCGGATCGCGTTGGCCAATGACAGCGCAGCCTGTTCCCGGGTCGGGGCATGAGAAATCACCTTGGCCAGCATCGGGTCGTAGTGCGTCGAGATCGAGGAGCCGGCCTCGACACCGGAGTCGATACGGAGCCCGTCTGCAGCCGGAAACGAGAACTGGTGGACGACGCCGGTCACCGGTAGATAGTCGTGGGCCGGGTCTTCGGCGTAGAGGCGAGCCTCGATGGCATGTCCTGAGACCGTGGGGTGGAGCACGGCGTCGGGCAACGGCCTCCCGTCGGCGACCTCGATCTGAACTCGCACCAGGTCGAGACCGGTGATCATCTCGGTCACCGGGTGTTCGACCTGGAGTCGGGTGTTCATCTCCAGGAACCAGAACTCGCCGTCCTGGTAAAGGAACTCGACCGTGCCCGCACCCAGGTACTCGACCGTTCTCGCGATCGCGATCGCGGCCCGACCCATCTCTTCCCGGATGGCGGTATCGATCGCGACCGAGGGCGCCTCCTCGATGATCTTCTGGTGCCGGCGTTGGATCGAGCACTCCCGCTCGTGGAGGGAGACCACGTTGCCGTGGCTGTCGGCGACGACCTGGATCTCGATGTGACGGGGGGCGTCGAGGAAACTCTCCAGGAAAACGGTGTCGTCTCCGAATGCGGACCCGGCCTCCCGCCCCGCCGCCGCGACCGCGCCTGCGATGTCGTCCGGGGAACGCACGATGCGCATCCCTTTCCCCCCACCGCCGGCACTGGCCTTGACCAGGACCGGGAAGCCGATGCGTTCCGCTGCAGAGACCATCTCTTCGTCACTCAATCCCGTCAGGTCCGTGCTCATCAGGACCGGGACTCCCGCCGCCGCGGCGATCGACTTCGACTCCAGCTTCGATCCCATGGTTGCAATCGCCCCCGGTGGCGGACCGATCCAGACGATTCCGGCATCGATGACGGCTCTTGCGAACCGCGGGCTCTCGGAGAGAAATCCGTAGCCGGGGTGGACCGCGTCCGAGCCGCTCTCCGCCGCTGCCACCAGCACAGCATCGATGTCCAGGTAGGTCTCGAGTGGGGCAGAACCCGCCAATCTGACGGCTAGATCCGCCTCCATCACATGGGGCTCGCCCGCGTCGGGGTCCGCATAAACGGCCACCGTCTCTATCGTCATGTCACGACAGGTGCGGATCACGCGCCGGGCGATCTCCCCGCGGTTGGCCACCAGGACTCTCCCGATCATCGGGCGACGAGGCTAACCCGGGAACTAACGACGGGCCCCAGTCGTCAAATTGGTGTCCCCCTTTTCGAGTATGAGGTGAACTCGCGATGACTGAGACTCAATTGTTGGAGCGGGAGGCCGTCACGCCTCCCCAGATTGCGCCTGTGCCCAGGCCCAGGAGACGCTGGGGCATCGTCCCCGTCGCCTTCGCCCTCGCCGTTGCCGGCGTGGTCGTGGCGATCGGATTCTGGATCGTGTCCAGTCTCCGTGACATGGCAGCCGCCGTCCCGACGCCCGCTGATATCGCTGCGGTATTCGAGCCGGAGCCCTACGAGGAGATCGGCCCGGTTGTGATCAGCTCGATCCGCGACCTGGCGAACCTCACCACCATCGAGGTGGTGGAGTACACGATCGTGGACAAGGGCACCGACGGGGGCTGGCTGTCCTGGGCAAGGGGTGACAGCGTCCAGCTGTTCGCCGTGGCCCGGATAGGCGCAGGCGTCGACCTGAGCCAGGTGACGGTGCGCGACGTGACCGTTGCCGAGGATGGCGTGGTCGAACTGACGCTCCCGGCGGCACAGATCCAATACGTGGCCGTGGACAACGACGCCACCCAGGTCCTCGACCGGGAGACAGGCCTGTTCACCAAGGGCGATCCGGAGCTGGAGACCGAGGCCCGTCGGGTGGCAGATGAGGTTCTGGTCCAGGGTGCTTTGGATGACGGCCTCCTCGCAGACGCCGAGGCCAACGCTCGTGAGGTCCTCTCCGATTTCCTGATCGGGCTCGGCTACCGCGACGTGATCGTGGAGTTCCAGGGCTGACCATCCTTTCGACGTTGGGTCTGAAGATGGAGACGACTGAACTTTCGATCATGACCGGCAACAAGGCCGGAGTGGTCGACATCACTGCCACTGCGTCCAGCTTCATCGCGGATCGCGGCGATGGCCTGCTCTCGGTGTTCGTGCCTCACGCCACTGCCGGCGTGGCCATCATCGAGGTCGGTGCCGGAAGCGATCATGACCTCCTGACTGCCATCGACGAGCTGCTTCCCGCGGAGCCCAACCGCTGGGGGCACGAGCACGGGAGCCCGGGTCACGGACGGGACCACGTGCTCCCGGCCTTCGTCTCACCGAGCCTGACCATCCCGGTCCTGGATGGGAGCTTGGCCCTCGGCACCTGGCAATCGGTGGTGCTGGTCGACACCAATGTCGACAACCAGAACCGAAGGGTCAGGCTCTCCTTCATCCCGGCCTGATTCCAAATTGGCCGTGTGATCTGGGAGCGGCGGCTCCCTGGCTGATCACATGCGGAAGACGCCGAACCGGTCGGTCCCCCGAACCGGTCCACAGTGAACAGCTGACAGGGCGATGCCGAGCACGTCTCTCGTGTCGCGGGGGTCGATGAGACCGTCGTCCCTCACCCGTCCCGTAGAGAAGTAGGCCTGCTCCTCATGTTCGATCTGGGCCTCGATCTCGGCACGTCTCGCCTGATCCGCGTCTTCGTCGAACGGCTCTCCTCGTGACTCTGCGCTCTGCCGGGCGATGATCGACATCACTCCGGCCAGCTGCTTCGGCCCCATCACCGCCACCTTGTGTCCCGGGTACCCGAATACGAAACGGGGGTCGTAAGAGCGGCCCGACATGCCGTAGTTGCCGGCGCCGTAGGAGACGCCTGCCATCAGCGTGATGTGGGGCACCTCGGAGTTGGCAACCACATTGACCATCTTCGCCCCGTCTTTGATGATTCCTCGCTGTTCGTATTCCTTGCCCACCATGTAGCCGGTGGTGTTGTGGATGAAGATGATCGGGGTGTCGTAGCGGTTGCTGAGCTGGATGAACTCGGTCGCCTTCTGCGCTTCCTCCGAGAAGATGACGCCCTGTTGGTTGGCGACAACTCCGACCGGGAAGCCGTGAACGGAGGCCCAGCCAGTGAGGATCGAGGTTCCGTAAACCGCCTTGTACTCCTCGAATCGGGAGCCGTCGACGACCCGCGCCAGTATCTCCCGCATGTCGAACGGGACCCGCAGATCGTGGGGAATGACTCCGAGGATGTCGTCGATGTCATGAACCGGCGGGTCGGGAGGCTTGGTCGGGCCATATCCCTGCTTCCGCCAGTTGAGGTGGGCCACGATCTCGCGGCCCATCCGGATCGCCTCCTGCTCATCCTGGGCGAAGTAGTCCGATAGACCGGAGATTCGGGAGTGCATGTCGGCGCCACCCAGCTCTTCATCGGTCGATTCCTCACCGGTGGCCATCTTGACCAGCGGCGGGCCTCCCAGGAACACCTTCGCCCGGTCCTTGACCATGATCGAGTAGTCGCACATCGCCGGGAAGTAGGCGCCACCGGCTGTGGAGCTCCCGAAGACGATGGCGATCGTGGGCACCCCGGCCTTGGAAAGACGAGTCAGGTTTCGGAACCACTTGCCGCCGACGATGAACACCTCGGCTTGGTCGGGCAGGTCGGCCCCGCCCGACTCGACCAGGTTGATCAGGGGAAGGCGGTTCTCCCGGGCGATGTCCATGATGCGGAGGGTCTTGGCCACCGAATAGCGGTTCATCGAGCCCGCCTGGCTCGTGGGGTCGTGGGCAAGGATGGCGCACTCGACTCCCTCGACCACCCCGATCCCGGTCACCACGTTGGCGCCCAGGGGCTTGTCGGTGCCCCAGGCGGCAAGAGTCGACAGCTCGAGAAACGGTGCGTCCTGATCCAGAAGGAGCTCGATGCGCTCCCTGGCCAGCATCTTGCCCCGTTCCCGGTGTCGGGCGACGTACTTCTCGCCCCCGCCCTGTCCCGCCTGCTCCACCAGAGCTTCGAATTCGGCGAGCTTGGCCTCCATCGCGGAGCGGTTGGCCTGGTACTCCTCGGAGTGGGGGTCGACCTTGGTGGTCAGGACCTGCATGTCACACCCCGATTCTCGCGCGCCGATGTCGACCTATAGGTCGATGATGGCGCGCGAAAACGGTTGGGGGGGAGAGAATCAGCCCTCGTGGACGGCGTCGGCGTTGTAGGGCTCGATCATGATGCACTCGCCCGGGCATTCCTCCGCCGACTCCAGAGTGTCCTGAACGAGGTTGTCGGGGATGCGGGCCAGACCGCGCGCCCCGTCCGGGGCCTGCCCACCGTCGAACACCACCGTCCGATCGAAGTACTTGGCCTCTTCCTTGACCACCCACAACCCGTCGTCTCGACCAAGGAAGACGTCGGGTGTGATCTCCTCACATATCCCGTCGCCGGTGCAGAGGTCCTGGTCGATCCAAACCATCAGTTTCGTCTCTTTGGCCATGACACTCACAACCTAGGCGATCCCTGTCCTTCTGCCAGAATCTGTCCATGGAAGTGGTCGACCGCCTCCAAGTCATGGTCGGTGAGGAGGTTGGAGTCACCGATTGGATAGAGATCACCCAGGAGCGGGTCGACGCTTTCGCCGGGGCCACCGATGACCATCAGTGGATTCATGTCGACCCGGAGCGGGCGGAGAAGGGCCCGTTCGGGGGCACCATCGCCCACGGCTTTCTCACCCTTGCGCTCACCGTCCCGTTGAGCGCGGCGGTGGAGCTGGACGTGGGCGCTCCGACGATGGGCATCAACTACGGGTTGGAGAAGGTGCGCTTCCCGGCACCGGTACCGGTCGGTTCGAAGATACGGGCGCGGGTGGGGCTGGTCGGTGTCAGCGAGGTCCCGGGCGGGATCCAGGTAAACCGCCAGGTGACTATCGAGGTCGAGGGCAGCGAGAAGCCCGCCATGGTCGCCGAAACGGTGAGCCGCTACTACTACTGAGCTCACCCGAAATTTGGACCGTGAGGTCAACATAAGACCCCTGAGCGTCCAAATTTCGAGAGGGGGGCTAGGAAAGACTCCTCCCGCCACCAACCACGATCACCTCCCCGGTGATGTAGGAGGAGAGCGGGGTGAGCAGGAACCAGACCAGGTTGGCCACCTCGTCCGGCGTTCCCATCCGCTGCAGCGGGATCGCGGCGACCATCCTCTCCCGGGTCTCCTCTGGGATCGCCAGGCTCATCTCGGACCCGATGAGGCCGGGGGCCACCGCATTGACCCGAATCGCAGGCGCCAGGCCCAATGCCAGGGCCCGGGTCAGGCCAACCAGGCCGCCCTTGGACATCGAGTAGTTGAACTGGCCGAAATTTCCCAGATAAGCCCGGGAGGAGATGTTGACGATTGAGGCCCCGTCACCCATGAGCGGAGTGAGCTCGGAGCAGAGGCGGTAGGCGGCGCCGAGATTGACCTCGAGCACCGCCCGCAAGTTCTCCTCGGTCATGTTGACCAGTCGCGAGTCTCTGGTGATCCCGGCGTTGTTGACCAGGCCGACCAGGGGAAGCCCGGTCTCGAGGATCGCGTCGTGGACGGTGGCCGGGCCCTCGGGAGCGGTGAGGTCGACCTGGACCGGGGTGAGGCCCTCGGACAGCGCGAGCTCAGGTGCCAGGTCGACCCCGATCACGGTGAGAGGCCCGGTGCCAGCGAGCTTCTCTGCGATCACCCGGCCGATGCCGCGGGCGGCCCCGGTGACCACCACGACCCCGTTCATGGCAGGGCCTTGCCCAGGTGCCCGGGGCCGATCCGCAACAACTCACCGGTGACCGCCGGCGACTGCTCCAGTCGTGCGATCCAGGCGTCAACGGCTTCGTCCTTGGTGGCGTCGGACACCGCGATCACGTTCACCGTCCAGCCGTCCCTGATCCCCTCCAGAGCCGCGGTCCTCGCTGCGGAGAGGAGCCCGGTGGCCACCATGGCGCGACCCGGGCCCCTCCTGCCCAAGAGGTCGTCGTTGTCGATGACGTAGACCACCGGGTCCCCGGCCTGGGCCGCAGCCCGGGTCACCTCGAAGGCACGGGTGAGCTCCCCGAGAACCTGCTCCCAGTCGTCGCCGACCGGGCCACAACGATGGATGACCATGCTCACGACACGATGGCGGTCCCCGTCTCGACCATTTGGTCGATGGTCGAGGCATCGAGACCGAGTTCGGCGAGCAGAGCCCGGGTGTGTTGTCCCAGAGTCGCCGGTGCGGACCCGGCGCGTGCCGGCTGACCGTCGACCTTCAGCGGGGAGCCGGTCACCTTGATCGCTCCTGCTCTCGGGTGGTCCATCTCCACCAGCATCTCATTGTGACGGGCCTGGGGATCTGAGATGGCCTCGGTCAGGGTGAGCACGTGGCCAACCGGCAGCCCGACCTGTCCGAGGAGGTCCACCCAGTAGTCGGCCGGCTCGGTCTTGAACACCTTCGACAGCTTCCGCACCAATTGGTCCCGGCGAGCCATCCGTGTCTCGTTGTCCGGGTAGTCGGCGACGAGGTCGGGTCGCTCCAACGCTTCGGCCAGCAGCTGAAAATGGCGCTCGGAGACGACCGCGAGCGTGAACGGGGCGTCGGCGGCGACGAACACCTGATTCGGGCTGATGAACGGGCTGGCGGTGCCGGTGCGTGCCGGCTCCTCGCCGGATGCCAGGGCCAATGCATTCCATCCGGATTGCACCGCGATCACCCCGTCGCGAAGGGAAACGTCGATCCGGCATCCCCTGGGCCGTCTTCTGGCCAGGGCCGCCGACACGGCGAGCGCCAGGTTGGTGCCTGCCAGGTAGTCGGCGATGGTGGTCGCTGTCTTGTGCGGACCGTCGTTGTGCTCGCCGGTTATCGAGATCATCCCGGACTCGCCCTGGAAGACGATGTCAACCCCCGCCCGACGTGCGTACGGGCCTTCGGCTCCGAATGCGCTCACCGCGCCGAAGATCAGGTTCGGGTTGAGGTCATGGGCCCGGGCCTCGCCGAATCCGAGGCGCTCGATCGCCCCATGCCGGAGATTGTGGATCAGGACATCTGCCTTCTTCACCAGATTGTCGAGGACGCGTTTCGACAGCCAATCTTTGGGGTCCAGCGCCAATGATTCCTTTCCCCGGTTCACCGCCATGAAGAAGCTCGACTCGCCGCCCTGGAGCGGCCCGAAGCGACGCCCCAGGTCCCCTTCCAATGGCTCGACCTTGACCACCCGCGCCCCGAGGTCGGCGAGCAGCATCCCGGCGTAGGGGGCCGCGATCAGGTTGCCGAACTCCACGACCAGGACGCCGTGCAGCGGGCCTTCAGACACGTTCGACGATCACTGCGATTCCCTGGCCCACGCCAATGCACATGGTGGCCAGGCCGAAGCGACCCTGCCGCCGCACCAGCTCGTGGACCAGCGTCACCAGCAGACGGGCCCCGGACGCCCCGAGGGGGTGGCCGAGGGCGATGGCGCCGCCGTTGACGTTGACGAGTTCCTCCTCGATGCCGAGCTCTCGGATGCTGGCAACGGCCTGGGAGGCAAAGGCCTCGTTGATTTCGATGAGTTCGAGGTCGCCAGCCTCGATGCCGGCTCTTGCCAGCGCTTTCTCGGATGCCGGGACCGGGCCCATCCCCATGATGTCGGGATGGACCCCGGCCGCTGCCGAGCTCACGATCCGGGCCAGCGGGGTCAGCCCGTGGCGCTCGACCCCGGCCTCGGTGGCGAGGAGGAGAGCTGCCGCGCCGTCGTTCATCGGTGAGGAGTTTCCGGCCGTGACCGAGCCGTCCTTCTTGAAGACCGGGGGCAGGGCCGCCAACTGCACAAGAGAGGTGTCGGGTCGGGGCCCTTCGTCGTTCTCGATCGTCGCCGCTCCCCGATGCCGGTGGTCGCTGGGCACCTCCATGGGCTCGATCTCGTCCTTGAATCGCCCGGCTTGCACCGCCTCAACCGCGAGCCGGTGACTGCGCAGGGCGAACTCGTCCTGCGCCTCTCTGCTCACCCGATACCTCTCGGCCACCACCTCGGCGGTCATCCCCAGGGAGATGACCGGGAAGAGACGCTCCATCTCGGGGTTGATCAGCCGCCACCCGATCACCGTGTCTGCGGTCTCGGGGACGCCGACTGGGAATGCGCGGTCGGCCTTGGTCGTGACGTATGGAGCCCGGCTCATCGACTCCGAGCCCCCGGCGATCATGACCTCACCCCACCCGTCGCGCAGGGCTTGGGAGGCAGAGATCACCGCCTGCATCCCTGAGCCACAGAGTCGGTTGACGGTCGCTCCGGAGACCTCGACCGGAAGCCCGGCGAGCAGGGCTGCCATCCGGGCCACATTCCGGTTGTCTTCACCCGCCTGGTTGGCCGCCCCCCATTGAATGTCCTCTATCCCGGTGGGGTCGAGGCTCGGGGTGCGGGCCAGGAGCCGTCCGATGGCATGGGCGGCGAGATCGTCGGGACGGACATGGGCCAACTGGCCGCCGAGCTTGCCCATCGGCGTCCGACAACCATCCACTACGAAGATGTCTTCGCTCATTCCCATTGCGCTCACATTCTGGCCATGTGACCGGGGTCAGATAGGGGACAACCCCCATATCCCCGGAAACCTTTTCACCTTACGTTGACGTCAGATGAGTATGAACACTCCAGGTAGAGACCACACCTCGATCGCCGCCTACGCACCGGCCGGTCTCCTGGTCCTCTATGTTCTGGTTCGGGCAATTTTCTGAGAACTACCGTTTGGTGATGGCCCGACCAGAACAGCTCTTCTTCACCGACTCCGAACAAGCCAATCGACTTCTCGCCAGTGACGGCCTGGCCCTCCTCATCGGGATGCTCCTCGATCAGCAGTTCCCGATGGAGCGCGCCTTCTACGGCCCCCAGTTGCTCAGTGACCGCCTGGGAGAGCCCCTCGACGCCAAGCGAATCGCGGAGTGGAACCCGGAGGAGCTGGCGGCCATCTACAAGGGGCCACCGGCCATCCATCGCTATCCAGGTTCGATGGCCGGGCGCACCCAGGAGCTGTGCCGGGTGGTGGTCGAGGAATACGGGGGCCGGGCCGAGAACCTGTGGGAGACCGCATCGTCCGGCGCAGAGTTGCTGAAGCGTCTCCAGGCCCTTCCTGGGTTCGGCGTGGCCAAGTCGCGGATATTCGTCGGCCTTCTCGGGAAGCGGCTCGGGGTCCAACCCGAGGGGTGGGAGGAGAAGGCGGCCGACTGGCCGAGCATCGCCGACGTCGCCGGGTTCGATGATGTTGCCGTCCTTCGTGAGCAAAAGCGGGCGATGAAGGCCGAAAAAGGGACCTGAACAGCCTCAACCTTCTCGATGGGCCTGCCGATATTGGGCGGAACAGGGACAGGGACCCATCCATGGACGGACAGATGCATCTTTCGGGCCAGCTCTCTGACTGGAGCGTCAACGACCTCCTTCAGATCATGCAGGTCACCAAGAAGACCGGCTCCCTCGACGTCGAAGGCGACCGTCGCGCCCGCATCTTCTTCAGCGAAGGTCGGGTTACCGGCGCCGAGCTGACCGGGGCCAAGGGCAGCTATCTGGGCGGGGACCGCAGTGGCATCGCCGACATTCTCTATGTCATCTCCGGCCTCGAGAGCGGCCAGTTCTCCGTGGGGCCTGCCGACGGCCCGGAAATCAAGGGCTGGACTGTCGAAGAGGTTCTCTCCGACGTCGAGGCTCTGCGCTCCCTCGAGGGCGAGGTCGTGGACGCCGGCCTGTTCGAGGCATCGGGCGTGCGGCTGGTCCACGAGATCGAGGCTCCGATCACCATCGCCCCCGATGACTGGCATGCGCTCGTGACCCTGGTCCAGCCGTTCACGTTCAACCACCTCGAGACCAAATTCGGGCGAGGTACCGCGGTCCGGATCTTCCACACACTGCACCGGCTTGGAATGGCCGAGGCGCTCGCCGCCGAGGACGGAGAATCCAACTGGCTCGATCGGCTCGCCGAAGACGTCGCCCCGGGAGCCGTGAACCCGGCCTGGATCGAGCATCTGCCCGAGACCGAGACCCCGGCGGCTGCGGTGGCCGAGCCCCCAGTCGAGGAGGCAGAGAAGGATCCGGAGCCGTTGGCGGTAGCCAAGGCCGCGGCACCTTCGCAAGGAGAGCACAAGGAGCACAAGGAAGGCGTCGAAGTCGTCGGGGTATCAGCTCCGGCCTCGACCACCCTCACTGACGGGGTCTACGACGAGATCCGTCGCCTGCGGAGCCGGGTAGCCGACAGGTAACGTCGCCGGGGCATGCCCGAGCGCAGCCCCTGGAGGCAGGACCACCCCCTTTTCATCGGGATCGCCGGAGGGTCGGGATCGGGTAAGACCACCATTGCCGAGTCTCTCGTCGAGCGTCTCGACGGCAAGGTCGCCATCATCCAGCACGACGCCTACTACCGGCACATGCCCGATCTCTCCTTCGAAGAACGGACCAAGGTCAACTACGACCATCCGGCATCACTGGAGACGGAGCTTCTGGTCGAGCACTTGCTCGCCCTCCGCGCCGGGGTCCCGGTGGACCGGCCGGTATATGACTTCTCCGTCCATCTTCGAGCCGCGGAGACGGTTCGAATCGATCCCGCTCCGGTAGTGGTCATCGAGGGAATCCTGGTGCTGTCCGAGCCGGAGCTGCGGTCCGAGCTCGACCTCAAGATCTTTGTCGACACCGACTCCGATATCCGCCTCGCGCGCCGCCTGCAGCGTGACATCGAGGAGAGGGGGCGCACCGCCGAGTCGGTGGTCGCCCAATACTTCGACACGGTGCGGCCCATGCATCTCGCTTATGTGGAGAGCTCGAAGCGCTACGCCGATCTGATCATCCCCGAGGGTTACAACCCGCGGGCGGTGGCCACGGTGGTGGAGCTGATCCGCTCCCGGATCGGTTGAACCCTTCGCTCTCCGAGCCACCGCCTATCCGGCGGGCATCGGGGTCGCTTGGTCGAGGCGACGAATGACGCCGAAATAGGTGACGACACCGCAGAGCATGTAGAGGATTCCTTGCGCGTTGAGCAGCGTCTTGACATCGATGTATCCGATCAGAAGACCGACGCCGAGGGAACCGACGATCGCTCCTGCTGATGCGGATGCGGAGAGCAGGCCTTGGAGTCGCCCAAGTGCCACCGGCGGGCAGAGGCGTTGCGCGGTGGTGGTTGCTCCAACCTGCGAAGTCATGTTGGGAAGCCCGCTGAGGGCAAAGAGGAGGAGAAAGACCCACAGAGCGGTCGTGATCGCGGTGATGTTGACGAAGACGAGAGCGACGGCACCCAGGCCGATGTAGCCCCACATCATGAGATAAGTCGGATTGGCTCGGTTGCCGAGACGGCCGACGATCACTGCGGCGGCGATGCCGCCGAAGGCCGCCATGCCGCGAATAATTCCCACAGTGGACTCGTCTCCGCCGAGTATGTCGATGACAAACGCGATGAACAGCACCGGGAACATCGCGAACGTCAGCGAGGCCAAGGTTTCCGCGCCGAGATAGCCGGTGAGCCCAGCGTGCCGACGAACCTCGCGCAGACCAGCTCGCACACTTGCCGGAGCGCCGCCGGCCTCGTCGTCTATTGCGAGGCTTGCAGTGGGTGCTCGCACCAAAGTCGTCACGGCTGCCACCGCCAGGAACGAGATGGCATCGATCGCGACCACAGTCGCGAGCCCTCCCAACGCAACAGCGATTCCGCCGAGCGGCGAGCCGATCAGCCGGGCAATCGACGATGCCGCGCTGTTTGCCGAGTTCGCGGTGACCAGCTGGTCACTTGGGACGATTCTGGGCACGATCGCAAACGACGCCGGGTTGTTGACTTGCGCGAGTACGCCCTGGATGCCTGCCACGAGAAACGCAGGCCAGATCCGATCGTTCGTGACGGCAAGCAGCGGAAGCATTCCTGCGGCCTGTGCGACATTGGTTGCGATGATCGTGCGACGGAGGTCCCACCGGTCGGTGAGACTTCCCCCGTACGGCCCGAACCCGATCCCGACAACGAGTTCAATGACCACGATGGTCGCAGTTGCTCGCCCCGATCCGGTTTCGGTGTAGACGAATGCAGGCAGCGCGACCGCCAAGAGCCAGTCGCCCACGTTGTTGAGAAAGCCACCACCGAGGACCAGCAGGAAGTCCCGATTCCGCCACAGGCTTCCCGACATGGCGGCATGGTGTCACATCAGCATCATGCAGAAGGGTGCGTTTTTCCTTGGCTGCCACTCCGGTGGGTGCGCCTCATGCCCCTCGAGCGGTGCGATGTATCTCCATATACTCGCCCGATGTCCGGACGCGCCTCTGTGGCGATCATCGGCGTCGGAGCGATGGGCGAGGCACTGATGTCAGGCCTGCTTCGCGCGGGCTGGGCCCCCGGTGAGATCTCATTGTGTGTGCGCCGCCAGGAGCGCGTCGATCAGCTTTCCGCCACGGGCTGTGTAGTGGTTACCGATCCCACGGCGGCGCTCGATGGCCGTCAGGCCGTCGTGATCGCGGTCAAACCCGCCGATGTCCCCTCACTTCTCGAGCGGCTCGCGGGCCGGGTGGGCCCAGAGCACACCGTCATCTCCCTCGCTGCCGGGGTGACCACCGACTCGTACGAGGAACGGCTGGGGGCGGTGCCGGTGGTGCGGGCAATGCCCAACACCCCGGCCCTAGTTGGAGAGAGCGTGACCGGGATCGCTTCCGGGGCCCACGCCGGTTCCGATCACCTGGAGATCGCGGGTCAGGTACTGGGTGCGGTCGGGTCGGTCCGGATCATGGAAGAGGCTCTTCTCGATGCGGTCACCGCGGTCTCGGGCACCGGCCCCGCCTACGTCTTCCTGCTCGCCGAAGCCCTGACCGAGGCCGCGGTCCGCGAAGGCCTTCCCAGGGACATCGCCGAGGGATTCGTCCACCAGACCATCCGTGGGGCAGGCCATCTCCTCACCAACACCGGCAAGACACCTGCGGAGCTGCGCTCTCAGGTCACCTCGCCCGGCGGCACCACGGCCGCTGCTGTGCACGTCCTCGAGGAGCGTGGCTTCAGAGCGCTCGTGGAGGACGCGGTGCGGGCAGCCGCGAAGCGTTCGTCAGAGCTCGGTGGGAAGAGCTGACCGGAGCTGTCACGCCGCCTCGTTCAGGTCCTCGACAGTGGCGACCGGGTGTTCGACCAAGCGGACTCCGATCGCGATGAGACGGAACCCGACGGCTCCCCGGATCGTGCGCCGCCGCCGGGCTCGGGCCTGATCTGCTGCGCGAATCGCCTGGCGCATCGGGCGCAGCTGAGCCCGCTGGAGCGCGGTGTCGTGGTGATCGTGGACCAGCTCCCGATACATGAATGGGCTCATCCCGCTTCTCCTCGGGTCGAGCCCCGCGTGTTCGTCCTCACATAGCTGTCGAGCAGGTTTCCAGCGTTGATCAGCGGCTGTTCCCGAAGGGCGTAGGTCTTGGTCTCGTGCTTGCCGGCCCCCTTCTCCGCGCTCAGGTGGACTCGGACAAGTCCGGCAGCGCGAAGCACCGAGATGTGGTGATGCACCGTCGACTTGGAGAGTCCGAGCAGATCGGTCAGCTCGTCGAGGGTGGTCTCACCCTCCGATAACCGGCGCAGTATTCGCAGTCGGCGCTCGTCGCTGAGCGCCTTGTAGGTGCGGACCATCCATGAGGGAGGGGCCTCGGGGTCGGAGCCGAGGAACTCGTCGGCCACGGCATAGAAGACGAGGAGCGTGTCCCGGAACTGGTCGATCAGCGACAGCGGCTTGAGCACCACTGAGGGGATGAGGATCACCCTGGTCACACCGAGAGGGATCTCGTAGTCGAGCCCGTTGGTGACCTCCTCGATCACCGTCTTGGCATCGTCGAGGTTGGCGGTGGCCCGCCTGGCGAGAGATGCCTTTCCAATGGCCGCCGCAAACTGCTCTTCCTCTGTGGCGAGGACTTCGGTGCGGAAACGGCTGAGACAGGCCACCATTCGGTCGCGGTGATCCCCGGGCTCGATCTGGAGTAGGGCGTGGATCGCGGATCGTGTCTCGTCGTCGTATTCCTCGCCGATCAGCGACTCCAGCGCATCGAGGCTCCCCTCTGCGGCTTCATCGACGAGCCCGCTGTGCCGGAAGTGATCCACGTATCCCAGCATCCATCTGCGAAGACGCGGCGCGTCGACTTTGCCCAGCCAGTCGATGACTCGGTCTGGGTCGTGGGGATGAGGGGAGCTGGCGGCGAGGCCGGCGAGGCCGAGCCACGCGAGGCAGCCTGGCCCACCAACTGCCCGGATCTCGTCGGCGAGGCCCGCTGGCGTCCTCTCCTCGATCGACTCGAACCACTCGGTGCCAAGGTCGAACCCGTGTGGATCCTCCTTGGGATTGAACGTGGCCCAAATGGTGAGCATGAGGTCGTAAATCACCGCCCCGTCGTCCTCGATGGGGATGCGCCGGGCGGCCGTGGTCAGATCCCGGACCTTCGGCGTGGCTGATGTTTCGATCATGTTCGTTTCCTGAGGAGCGATTCGATGATTGTCGAATGGACTATATATTCGAGAATAATCGAATGTCAACCGTGATTCGACATCGATCGAAACCGGCCAAGGATCGGGCAAGTGGTGGGGCACTTCTACACTCGCCGGTCATGGCCCTCACCGAGGAGCGACAGGCGGAAGCAACGGGTCGTCGCCCGCCTCTCTCCCAGATCATCGAGGGTGTGGGAATCGCCGGCGCTCTGGGCACATTGGCCCTCGGCCTGTTGGGCACACTTCCCGAGGAGACGGACTTCGAGGTGGGCCGGGCCGTTTTTGGCAACATTCCCGAAGCGTTGGTGCTGATCTTCTACGTCACCGTCGCCGTCTTCATCTGGATCTCGTTCCATCTCCTGGCAAGGCGTGCGGCCTCATGGCAACTTGGCCGTCCCGAGCGGCGCCTGGGGAATTGGGGGCGTCGCATTCGCGACCTCGACGCTGGCCTTCGGATGAAGACTCTGATGCGCGACCCGCGAGCCGGGGTCATGCACTCGATGATCTACTACGGGTTCATCGTCCTCTTCCTGGGAACCGTCACTCTCGAGATCGACCATCTGCTCCCGGCCGATCTCAAGTTCCTCCACGGCGTGGTCTATCAGGGGTACTCCGCGATCCTCGACCTCGCTTCCCTGGTGTATCTGGGTGGGCTGGCCCTCGCCATCGGCAACCGATACCTATTCCCCCAGCGCCGGATCAGGACCAAGACCAAACCGGAGGACGGGTTGATCCTGGGTCTGCTGATCCTGCTCGGGGCGGGAGGTCTCCTCACCGAGGCGGCGCGAATCTCCCTTGCGGGAATGCCCGACTTCGAGGTCTGGTCGTTCGTGGGCCGCCCCCTGGCCGCCCTCATACCCACCGACTCGGCGGCCGAGCTCCATCGTGTGTTCTGGGTAACCCACGTTCTCTCCTTCGTGGCTTTCCTCGTGGTGCTCCCGGTGACCAAGTTGCGCCACATGGTCACCAGCCCGACCAACCTGTTCCTCTCCGCCCGGGAGCGCCCGAAAGGGGCGATGCGAGAGATGCCCAACCTGCTCGAGGCCGAAGACATCGAGACGATCGGCGCCTCGATGGCCACCGATCTCACCTGGAAGCAGATCTTCGATACCGACGCCTGCACCATCTGCGGGCGGTGCACATCGGTGTGCCCGGCCAACATCACGGGCAAACCACTCGATCCGCGGGAGATCGTCCTCAAGACGGGCGAGGTGGCTTCTGCCGCGGCAGCGATTTCGCCGCCGGTTTCCACGCTCGCGGTTCTCGATGGCGGCGGCTCGCTGTTCGAGCGGGTGCGGCCAGAGGAGGTGTTCGCCTGCACCACGTGCCGCGCCTGTGACGAGATCTGTCCGGTGAACATCGAGATAATGGACCGGATCCTCGACATGCGTCGTCATCTCACCCTGATGGAGTCCGAGTTCCCGACCGAGTTGGGTAAGGCCTTCGTCGCCATGGAGAACCAATCCAATCCGTGGGGGATGAGTCAGCAGAACCGGGCGGTGTGGACTCGCGAGCTCGACTTCGAGGTCCCCGTCTTCGGCGAAAACGGGAAGACCACCGCCGAGTACCTGTGGTTCGTGGGCTGCGCAGGGTCGTTCGACGACCGGAACACCGCGGTCTCCGTTGCCCTGGCCCGCCTCCTCCACCACGCAGGCATCGACTTCGCCATCCTCGGCAGCGCCGAGGTCTGCAATGGCGACCCGGCTCGGCGTGCCGGCAACGAATTCGTCTTCCAGCAGCTGGCGCTACAGAACATCTCCACTTTCGACGAGATCGGGGTGACCAGGGTGATCACCCAATGCGCCCACTGCTTCAACACGATCGCCAACGAGTATCCCCAATTCGGGGGCAACTACCAGGTGGTCCACCATTCCCAGCTCCTGGCCGAGCTCCTGGCCCAGGGTCGGCTCCCGGTCCCATCCCGCGCCGATGGCCGGCCCAAGAAGATCGCATATCACGACCCGTGTTACTTGGGTCGGCACAACGACATCTACCTGGCTCCCCGCAATGTGATTGGAGCATCGGGTGACATCGAGGTCGTGGAGATGCCGAGGCATGGCACCCGCGCTTTGTGCTGCGGCGCCGGGGGAGCCCGGTTCTGGATGGAGGAGCAGACAGGCAAGAAGGTGAACATCGAGCGTGCCGAGGAGGCGCTGGCAACCGAGGCCGATGAGATCGCGGTGGCCTGTCCTTTCTGTTATGTGATGCTCGACGACGGGGTCAAGGAACTTGGTCGTCCGGATGTGCCCGTGAGGGACCTTGCGATGATCCTCGCCGACGGGGTGGCGCTCACGGAGCCCGGAGAGAACCGATCCGACGGTTAGTCGCGTTCCTGGTGCTCGTTGCCGTCGCAGCAGCCTGCACCCCGGGTCTCGGCGGGCCCTCTGGCACCGGCCCGGGGGCAACGACCACCACCGCGCCGCCTACCACGACGACGACCGTTGTGGCTGCGGTGGCGATCGAAGAGTTCCGCGCCTGTCTCGCCGAGCGTGGGGTGGAGATCGAGGAGGTCCCGTTCGACGCAACGGGGCGGCCCCGACTCGACCTGGTGATCGTGGCCCTGGACCTGAGCGACCCGGCGGTGGCCGAGGCTCTTTCCCACTGCTCGGAGAGCCTCAACACCGGTGCCCTCGACCTCGGCTCGGAGGATCGCCTGCGAGCCGAGATCCTCGCCGGCCTCGAGGATTTCAGCCGCTGCATGCGGGCGTGGGGCGTCGAGGATTTCCCGGACCCGGTTCCCGGATTCTCCGGGGTAGGCGCCCCGTTCTCCGTAGCCGAGATCCCATACTCGGACCCGGACCTGGAGACTGCCGCCGACGCATGCCGGGACAGTGTCCTGGGGAGCCTCCCCGGGCTGGGGACTGATCTCTGACCGGCGTACGATTGACATGGTGACGACCCGACCGGCACCGGTGGTCATCCCCGACACCGACGAGAGCGTCGACGTCGACCGGCCGTGGCAGGTCATCGTGTGGAACGACCCCGTGAACACCATGTCCTACGTGGTGTACGTGTTCCGCAAGCTCTTCGGCTACGACGAGGAAAAAGCGACCCATCTCATGCTTCAGGTGCATTTCGAGGGCCGAGCCAGCGTGTCCGACGGCCCCAGGGAGAGGGCGGAGGTGGACTGCTATCGGCTCCACAGCCACGGTTTATGGGCCACGATCGAGCAATGAGCCGGGAGGGGATCCGCTACAAGAACGGCGCGGTCGTTGTCCAACTCTCTGCCAACGAGCGGGAGTTTCTTGGTGACGTCCTCGACCTCCTCTCCACGATCCCTGCCACGGGGGAGGACCCGGCGACGAAGCGGCTTCATGTCCCCGTGTATCTCGACGACCCCGAGGCCAACGACGAATGGTGGCGGCTGATGGGAGACGAGTTGTCCACCGCGCGGATCTCAGACCGGGCTGTGTTCGGCCGGGTGGTCGAGGCCCGGGGCAAGACCGAGCTGACAGTGGATGAGGCAGATGCCTTCCTCCGGGTCCTCAACGAGGGGCGCCTCGCCCTCGGCGCTCGGTTCGGCCTCGAAGTGGAAGACGACCACGACCGGCTTCCCGAGGAGCAACGCCAGGTGATGGACTACCTGGGTTGGATCCTGGAGGAGATGACCTCCGCTCTCACCGCCGCGCTCTGACTGCGACCGGCGGAGTAGGTTGCGAAGGGCACTGAACTCCGAGCGCCCCGACACGCGTAAGGGCGGCGGGAGGTGGATTTGCTCGCTGACCCGATTGCCGGCCTGAGGAGCAGAGCTGGCGCCCTGATCACGGTCTATGTCGACCGGCCCAACCCCGGTGGCATGTCGGCGCTTCTCTCCGACCTCCTCAAGCCGGTCCGGGAACACGCCGACGGCATGGCCAGGCTGGTGAGAAAGAGCGTCCGCAACGACTCGGAGCGGATCAGGGAGCTAGCCGATCGGTTGGAGGCGGATGCCGCTCCTGGCTACGCCATCTTCGCATCCGATCTCGACGACGTCTTCGTCCTGGAATCCCTTGCCCATTCGGTGCCGAGCGTCTCTTCTCTCGGGCCCCGCCCCTACCTGCGGCCGCTTCGCGCCGCCCCGAGGTCGATGCGAGCCGGGGTCATCGTCGCCGACCGCGCCCTGACCCGTGTGTTCGTGGCCAACGACGGAATGATCGATGAGATCCACCCTCCCCTGAGCGCAGAGCTCGGCAAGCCAAACTACGGCGGATTTGGCGGATACGAAGAGCAGAGCGTGAGGGCCCATGCCGAGGAGGAGTCCGCCCGGATGTGGAGGGATGGCGGGGCCCGGCTCCTCGAGTCCCACCTCGATCGCGGGTTCGACTTCCTCGCGATCGGAGGCCACGAGGAGACGACCGACGAGATCGCCCGCCATCTCCACCCCTATCTGAGCCGGTTGCATCGGGCGAGCTTCGTCGCCAACCCGAACACGCTGACCTCTGCCGCGCTTCGCTCCGAACTGTCGGAACTCGCCTTGGAGATCCGCCACCAACGGCAGGGCGCCCTCGCCGGGAGAGTGTGTGACGTGGCGTGGAGCGGGGGCTTGGCGGTTCTGGGTGTTCCCCCCACCCTTCATGCGTGCAATGCCCAGGCGGTGGAGTCGATGGTGGTCGCCGGTTCCTTCAGCAAACCCGGTGTGATCTGCAATGCCTGCGGCTATCTCGACCGCAGCGGCGGGGCCTGCCCGGTGTGCGGCTCGACGCTTTTCAAGGTCGACGACGTGGTGGCCGCGGCCATGGACGCAACCGTGGCTGCCGGAGGCAGCGTCTACCAGCTCGAGGTGGCTTCGCCACTCGACGTCGAAGGGGTCGGCGCCCTCATCCGGTTTCCGATCCTGCACTGAGCCCAGGGTCGGGCTCCGGTTAGCCTCCATGGAATGCGTGAGACTCTGGAGACACGGCGTGTCTGGGCCGAGCAGGGGAAGCAGATCGCGAAGGCAACCGTGGTAAAAGCCTACGGGTCCGCCCCCAGAGGCCCGGGATCGATGATGTTGGTCTCCTCGACGGGAGAGATGGAGGGCTCGGTCTCCGGCGGATGTGTCGAGAACGACGTTGTAGTCCGGGCGATGACGGTCCTGGAGACCGGGGAGCCGGAGCTTGTGACCTACGGGATCGCCGACGATGACGCCTTCGCCGTGGGCCTCGCTTGCGGGGGGACGATCCAGGTCTTCATCGAGCCCTGGTGAGCGACCCGGTACTCGACGCCACCGCCCGACTCGTCGACGAAGACCTCCGGGGTGCGGTGGTGACGGTCATCACCGGACCGGAGACCGGGGCCAAGGCAGTCCTCGACGGCAAAGGTGCCGTGATCGCTGGAGACCTGCCTCAATCGATTGCCGATTCCGCCCCCACCGACGCCGTGGCCCTTATGGACCGGGAGCTGAGCCTGACCCTGGACTACGGGGGCTGCGAGGCGTTCTTCGAGGTGCTGGCTCCCCGACCCCGGCTGTTCGTGTTCGGCGCAGTGCACATCGCCCAGGAGCTGGTCCGCCATGCTTCCCTGCTCGGCTTCAGCATCGTTGTGGCCGATCCTCGCCCCGCGTTCGTGACCACGGAGCGCTTCCCCGAGGCCGACGAGTTGCGGGTGGGATGGCCGGGAGAGGTCTGCGACGCCGAGTCCTTCGACGAGCGGACATTCATCGTGGTGCTCACCCATGATCGACGGTTCGAGGATCCGCTATGGCCAATCGTGCTCCCCTCGCCGACGCGCTATCTGGGAGCAATGGGATCGTCGAAAACGACCGCGAAGCGACGGGAGCGGCTCCTGGCCGGAGGTTTCACCGAGGAGCAGGTGGACCGGATCCATGGGCCGATCGGTCTCGACATCGGCTCCCGCACCGCCGGCGAGACCGCGATCGCCATCCTCGCTGAGATGATCTCGGTGCGCTACCTAACAGACCGGCCCCCGAGCCTGATCGGCAAGCCGACGAGGCTCTGACCACTGGTGGCCCATCCACTAGGTTCCCACGCATGTCGACGGCCGCCGTGATCCTCGCTGCCGGTGGCTCGAGGCGACTGGGCCGGCCCAAGCAACTCGAGCCGTGGGGCGACACCAACCTCCTGGGCCACGTGGTGGCCCGGACCGCCGAATTCGCCGTCGACGAGATCTGGGTGGTTGTCGGGCACGAGTCGGAGCGCATTTTGGAGCAGACCGAGCTCGGTGACGCCGCAGTGGTGGAGAACCCGGAGTGGGAAGAGGGGATCGCTTCATCCATTCGCGTCGGCCTCGATGCCCTCAACCGCCTCTCTCGTTGCGACCGGGCGTTGATCGTGATCGGTGATCAGCCTGGAGTGTCCGCCGACGTGGTCGACGAGTTGATGACCTCGCATGCCCGCTCCGGCAGGCCGGTGAGCGTCCCCAAGTACCGGTATTTATCGGGCAACCCGGTTCTCGTCGACCGGCCCCTATGGCCGCGGTTGATGTCCCTCGAGGGCGACGAAGGTGCAGGTCGACTGTGGCAGGCGCACCCGGAGTGGGTCAACGAGGTGTGGTTCTCGGACCTCGCTCCGAGGGACGTCGACACCGAGGTCGACGTCGTCGAGATGAGGCCCAAACACCCGGCCTGATGGTCTGGTTCTGGGTATAGAGTCCCCGTCGCTCTCGGAGTCGAGCGGAGAAGGGTTTGATGGCTCGGATCGATCAGGTGGCGGGTATCGGTCTCAAAGAAGCAACCAAGCTGCGCAAGGCCGGCGTCCGGACGAGCAAAGGGCTGATCGAGGTCGCGGGCACCCGCAAGGAACGCGGCGACCTGGCGGCATCGCTCGGCTTCGACACCAGGGACCTCCAGCAATGGGTCAACCACTCCGACCTGCTCCGGGTTCGGGGAGTGGGTGCCGAGTACGCCGAGTTGCTGGTTGCCGCCGGCGTCGACACATTGCGCGATCTGCGCCGCCGGAACCCGACCGCGCTTCTGGCCAAGATCATCGGGCTCAACGGCGAAGCTCGCGTCGTGAGGCGCCTGCCCACCGAGGCAATGGTCGAGGGCTGGATCGAGGCCTCCAAGGAGATCAAGCCCACGCTTTGATGGGCTCGCGGAACACTTCGAAATGACCGAGGGGCCCGAAAGGGCCCCTCGGTCGGTGTGAGGAGGAGTGAGCTCAGGAAGCCTCGTCGGCCTTCGCCGACTCGGACTTCGCCGAGCTCGTCTTCGCAGCCGTGGACCTGGTGGTCTTGGCAGCAGAAGCCTTGGGAGTGTTCTTGGCGGCCGGCTTCTTGGCCGGGGCCTTGGTGGCGGCGCTCGGTGCGGCCTTCACCTCGGCTGCCTTGTCGGCGGCCTTCTCGGGACGGAACGACTGGCGCCAGGTGGCCAGGATGTCTTCGAGCTGGTCGCGCAGCTTGCTGACCTGCTCCTTTGCACCATCGAGGTCGACCTTCGCGGTGATCTCGTCGACGACCTTGCCGTCGCTGATGCGGTCCACGACCTTCTGGCCCTCGACGGCCCAGCTGTCGATCGCCTTCTCGGCGACCTTGCTGTACTCGGTGGCTCCGTCGGTGATCTTGGTGCGGAGAACGGTCACTCCCTCGCCCATCCTGCGGGCGGCGACGACCGGAGCTCCAACAGTTGCGTAGAGAACGCTTTTCGCCTGCATTGCTACTCCTTCTTGGTTTTGGTTTGGGTTACCGAGCCGTTGGGCTCTGCCAACGCCCGGTACATGTCCATGAGCACTTTCTTGTGACTCGAGCTCAGCCGCTCGTCGCCCTCTATGGCGTCGAAAACACTCGGCGATTGGGCCTCTTCATCCATCAGGCCGGCCTTGGAGTACAAGGAGTTCGCCGATATCTCGAGCGCCCGGGAGATCCGGCTCAGAATCTCGGCCGAAGGCTTGCGAATTCCCCGCTCGATCTGACTCAGGTAGGGATTGGATATCCCTGCCGAGTCAGCAAGCCTGCGCAGAGAGAGATTGGCTCTTTCCCTCTGCTGCCGGATGAACTCGCCGAGGTCCGGGTGCTTGCTCTCGTTCACTTGTAGGAAGCATACAGCAAGCTGCTAACTATTGCAAGCACGACGCGTGCAGCAGATTCGGCGGCGGCTACCCCGAAATTTGGACGGGAAAGGGTCATATGTTGACCTGACGGTCCAAATTTGGAGGTCGCTATGCCGTGGTGGCGGCGCCGATGGCATTCCCGATGAGCCAAGCGGCCAGCCCACCGATGCCGGCGATCAACACGTTCTCGAGGCCGGACCGCAGCCAGCTGTTCCGGGTGACACGGGCCTTGACCACGCCGACCAGGAAGAGGCCGGTCAGCGACAACACCGTGGCCCAGGCCAAAGCGACCGTTGCCGAATCGAACGCCATGAAGGGCACGATCGAAGGGACCGAGCCCACCAGGAACAGCACGCCCGACGCCAGCATTGCCCGAATCGGAGAGCGCCGCTCGGATTCGACGAACCCGAATTCGAGAGCCTTCATCGCGTTCAGCATCGCATCGTCAGACCGGGCGAAGGCGCTCACCACTCCATCGAGGTCCTCGTCGGCGATTCCCATCTCGGAGAACATCTCTCGGAGCTGGCCGATTTCGGTTGGGCGGTAGTCCCGGATGTGCACCCGCTCTAAGGCGAGCTCGGCCTCGAGGACCTCGTCCTGGGACTTGGTGGCCAGGAATTCGCCGGCAGCCATGGAGACCGCCCCGGCCAGCGCCCCGGCAAGCGCGGTCAGGAGCACCTGGCTGTTGTCCAGGCCACCCCCGACCACCCCGACCACGAGCAGGAAGATCGAGACCAGGCCGTCGTTGAGCCCGAGGATGATGTCGCGCCAGTACTGCCTGGTCTCCCCGATATGAGGCTCGTAGCCAATCGGAGTGTCGCCGGACTCGGTTTCTGGCGTCATCGACTCCGGAGATGGTACAGCTGGCGGTCCCTGCTCACAGGGTGTCGACCAGGCCCACGAGGGCGATGAGGGCGGCTTCGATCCCGAAGCCGATCGCCGCCTCGTCCAGCCGGAATGAAGGGGAGTGGAGGTCACCAACGAACCCACCGGAGCCGAGACGGAATAGAGCGCCCGATGTCCGGTTCAGATAGTGGGAGAAGTCCTCGCCTCCCATGCTCGCCTCGACCGGGACGACCACCTCTGATCCAAGAGCCGTGGTCAGCGCTCGAGTCGCCACCTCGACGACCGGCCCATCGTTGACCACGGGCGGTATCGCCTGGGCGTAACGCAGCGTGTAACTGGCGCCCGACGCGGCGAGCAGGGAGCCGAGAGCCTTGTCGATCAGCCCGGGGAGCGCCCCCCACAGCGAACTGTCCAGCGTTCGGACCGTGCCCTCCAGCGTGACTCGGGTGGGGATCACGTTCCCTGCCTCCCCACCGTGGATCGAGCCGAATGCGACTGTGAACGGGCTGCGGGGATCGACGGTTCGGCGGAGGGCTCCGGGCAGCTCGTGGACCACCCGTGCCGCATCGGCGATCAGGTCGACAGTCTGGTGGGGCCGGGCGGTGTGGCCCCCGGGGCCTTCGAGAACGATGCTCAGCTTGTCCGCACTCGCGGTGATCGGCCCCACTCGGGCTCCAATCCGGCCCGGGGCAATCGAGGGGTCGACGTGAAAGGCGATGATTGCCTTGAGGCCGTCGACGAGACCTTCGTCGACGAGGTCGGATGCACCACCGGGGAACGACTCTTCGGCGGGCTGGAAGATGACCCGAACCCCGGCTCCGGGGTCGAGCCGGCTCAAGGCGACGGCTACGCCGAAGGCGATTGCGGCGTGGGCGTCGTGGCCGCATGCGTGCATCCATCCCCGGTTGATGGAGACCGGCACGTTGTCTTCCGGCTCTGTGATGGGGAGCGCGTCGAGGTCGGCGCGAAAGGCGACGGTCGGGTTGGCCCCGATATCGAGCCAGAGCCCCGTCGCCGGCGTGCGCTCCTGAAAGGCGACACCATTCTCGGTGAGTGAGGCCGATATGAGCGCGGTCGTTTGATGCTCCTGATGTGAGGGCTCGGGGTGTCGGTGCAGGAGGCGGCGCAACTCGATCGCCTGCGGCGTGATTTCCTGCACCAGCCCGGAGATCTCCATGGACCGGGTCATCGGGCGAGCGTACCGCTCATTCGTAGAACCTCCTCTCGAAAACCTGACGCGCCCTCCTGGTGACGCGGCGATAGTGCTCGCGGAGCTCGGCAGCTCGGGAGAAGCCGAGAGATGAGGCGAGGCGCACCAGCTCGTCGGGATCGGTCGGCATCGAGTCGGACACGCGGCCGGCCTGGAGGTGGAGGCGTAGCCGCACCCGGGTGCAGAACAGGTAGGACTCGATGAGGGTGTCCGCCTCGTCCCGGGTCAGGAGCTCCAGGCTCCGGAGCGCAGTCAGGGCATCGAGGGTGCCTGGCGTCCGTAGCGACTCGTGCCCCGCCCCGTGGCGCAGCTGCAGCAGCTGGGTGAGGAATTCGATGTCGCTGAGGCTGCCCCTACCCAGTTTGAGATGGAAGTCCGGGTCCTCGTCGGCCGGGATGCGCTCGTTCTCTACCCTCGCCTTGATGTCGCGGATCGAGCGCACCGACTCTTCCGGGATCGGCCGACTCCAGATCACGTCCCCGAGAAGCCCGGTGAATGATGCCGACACGTCGGGATCGCCGGCAACCGGGCGGGCGCGGACCAGTGCCAGGAGCTCCCAGGGCTCCACCCAGTCCTGGTAGTAGCGCCGGTAGCTCTCCAGGGATCGGGCCAGGGGCCCACGCCGGCCCTCCGGCCTGATCTCGGCGTCGAGGGCGTAGGCCTCGCCGTGGCGCCCCGGCTCGCTGAGCACCCGCCCCAGGTCGGTGGCGACGCGCAGAGCACGTTGCCGGTCGCTGTCGGATTCGAAGACGTACATGACATCGAGGTCCGACCCATAGGAGAGCTCGAGCCCTCCCCAACGCCCCATGGCCACGACCGAGAACCCCGTCGGGTCACGGTCGCTGGAGATATGGAGGGCGCCTGCCACCGCGGCGTCGGCGCTGTCGGCCAGGGTGCGGAGGGTGTCCGCGACCGGAGCCTCCCCCAGGATGTCCCGGGCGGCGATCCGCAGTTTCCTGCGGCGGGTGAACCTGCGGATCGTCCCCACCTTGGCATCGGGGTCGGGTCGGGAGTCGAGCAGGGTGATCAACCGCTCGATCTCGCCGTCACGAGGGCGGATGTCACCGAGCAGACGATCGTCGGCGAGCCTGGGGATGAATTCGGGGATGCGGTCGATCAACTGGCCGACGAGGCGGCTGGTTCCGAGCAGGAGGCATAGTCGCTCACCCGCCAGCGGGTTGACCTGGAGCAGGGTCACCAGAGCCGAATGGTCGGAGGTGTTGGCGAGGACGATTCGAAGTTGGGCGAGCCCCAGGTCTGGATTGGGAGAGATCGAGAGCCAGTCGAGCATCAGGGGAAGCATCTGGTGCATCGCCCGGGACCGTCTGCTGAGGCCTGTTGTCAGCTCCTCGAGGGCGCGTTTGGCGCCGGCGATGTCGGAGAAACCGAGGGAGCCGAGGCGGAGCGAAGCCTCCTCGACGCCGAGGCGGGCGCTCGATGACCCCACCAGCGCATCCAGGATCGGGCGGAAGTAGAGGCGCTCATGGGCATCGCGCACCACCGACCGGACTTCCTCCAGCCGGTCCACCAAGCGGCGGTCGGGCTCGGTGTCGAAGCCCAGCGAGCGGCCGATCCGCGCCACGGACCCGGGGTCCGTCGGAAGGTCGTGGGTCTGGCGCAAGTCCCAGAGCTGGATCCGGTGCTCGACGTTGCGCAGGAATCGATAGGCATCGGCGAGTCTCTCGTGGTCGGCCGCCTCGATGAACCCCATCGCCGCCAGGGAGTCGAGGGCATCGAGGGTGGCCGGTGCCCTCAGCTCCGGCTCCAGGCGCCCATGGACCAACTGAAGCAATTGGACGGAGAACTCGACGTCGCGAATTCCGCCCCGAGAGCGCTTGATGTCGGCAGGCGAGGCGCCCTGCTCCACCTGCTCCTTGATCCGGCGGATGCTCCTCAGGGCTTCGACATCGAGCCCCTGCTCCCACACCAGGGCACGCGTCAGCTCAACGAATTTCTCGCCCAAGTCGCGATCGCCGGCGGCAAACCTGGCCTTGAGCAGGGCCTGAAGCTCCCAGGGCTCACCCCAATCGCGGTAGTAGCGGGCATAACTCTCGAGTGTCCTGCTGAGCGGTCCTATCGCCCCCTCCGGCCGGAGGTCGAGGTCCACTTCGAGCGCCGGACCATCTGGCGTCGGGGTGGAGAGGATGGCGACCAGCCTGCTGGCGAGGGCGAGCGCACCTGCACGGGCTCCGGCACCCTCCTCGGGGTCGGCATGCACCAGGATCAGGTCGATGTCCGAGGAGTAGTTGACCTCCAAGGCACCCCACTTGCCCATTGCGATCACGGAGAACGGGAGATTCTCGACTATGGGATGTCGCTCTGCGGTCGATCGCCGTGCCGTGGTAAGCGCGGCCTCGACGATCCGATCGAGGGCCTCGGAGTATCGGGCCATGGCGACTGTCAGGTCGATGGCTCCGGACAGGTCGTCACCCGAGATGACGCTCAATGCCCGGTGCACCCGGAGCGTGACATTGGGCTCTTCGGGGTCGCTCGTGAGGAGACCGGGGTGGCGGGCGAGGCTCCGGCTCAGGATGCGGCTGGCACCGGCGATCGCGGTGGCCCGGCGCAGAGCTGCGGGATCGTCCCGCAGGCCCGGGTCCGCACTGAGGATCGCGGTCAGCCTCTCCTCGACCTCGGAGTCGAGCCCCCGGCTTTGCTGATCGGTCACGGGGTTCAGGCTAAGGGGAGGCGTAACGTGGCGGTATGCCGGTCCGGGTAGCCGGCGCCCAGATCAACCTGGTCGTCGGTGACATCAAGGGAAATGAGGGGCGTGTCGCCGAAGCCATGGCGTGGGCGGAGGCCGAAGGTGCGGACCTTCTCCTTCTCCCAGAGCTCGCCTTGAACGGCTATCCGCCTGAGGACCTGGTACTTCGCCGCGACTTCGTCGACGCCGGGATCGAGGCCCGGGACCGGCTGGCTGCCCGCTCTGGCGGGTTGGCCGTGGTCGTGGGTTTCGTGGATCGTGCGGAGCCATCGCCTCGAGGCGGGGCGGATGCATTGGAGAGGAACGTTGCCAACGCGGCGGCCATTCTCCAGCACGGTGAGGTACGCGGGGTGTATCACAAGGTGCTCCTCCCCAATTACGGGGTCTTCGACGAGGATCGCTATTT
Source organism: Acidimicrobiia bacterium (assembly GCA_044867525.1). GTDB lineage: Bacteria > Actinomycetota > Acidimicrobiia > Spongiisociales > ZC4RG35 > JALYNX01. The sequence goes on from JBIOVB010000130.1 coordinate 44,994, forward strand.
CTCGGTCGGTAACAGCCCTGGTGCGGTGTGGACGGTGGGCGACCTCACGGTCGGCGTGTCGATATGCGAGGACATTTGGCTCGCCGACGGGCCTCCGGCTGTCCAGGCAGCGGCCGGCGCCCGGATCCTGCTCAACATCAACGCCTCTCCTTTCCACCGGGGGAAGGCGGAAGAGCGAGAGGCGATGATCGTCGAACGCGCCGTGGCGGCAGGCGCCCCCGTGGTCTATCTGAATCTGGTCGGAGGCCAGGACGAGCTCGTGTTCGACGGTGGCTCGATGGTGATAGCCGCAGACGGGTCGGTGATCCATCGCTCGCCCCAGTTCGAGGAGGACCACTTCGTGGTCGACGTGCCCCTTGCCGGGGAGACCGCCGCCCCCACCGACCTCTCAACCTTCCTCGATCCGACCGAGGAGGTGTACCGGGCCCTGACCGTCGGCCTCGGCGACTATGTGCGCAAGAACGGGTTCCAATCCGTCGTCATCGGGCTCTCCGGGGGAATCGACTCCGCGCTGACTGCTGCCATCGCCGTCGACGCTTTGGGGCCGGATGGAGTCTGGGGCGTGGCGATGCCGTCTCGATTCTCGTCGCAGCACTCGATCGAGGATGCCCGTCAGCTGGCGTTGAACCTGGGGATTCGCTTCGACCTCGTTCCCATCGACGACGTCTATGGGTCGTATCTGGAGGCTCTGGCTCCGGTGTTCGTCGATTTGCCCTTCGGAGTGGCCGAAGAGAACCTGCAGGCACGCACCAGGGGGGCGATCCTCATGGCGATCTCCAACAAACACGGCCCGATGGTGGTTGCCACGGGCAACAAGTCCGAGCTTGCCGCTGGGTATGCGACCCTCTACGGCGACATGGTCGGCGGTTATGCGGTGCTCAAGGACGTCTTCAAGTCGCTGGTCTACGAGCTGGCGAAATGGCGGAACAAGGATGGCGAGGTGATCCCGCAAGACAGCATCGACAAACCGCCTTCGGCCGAGCTTCGTCCCAACCAGCAGGACTCGGATTCACTGCCCCCTTACCACGTGCTCGACGCCATCCTCGAGCTGTACATCGAAGACGATTGCGCGCCAGTCGACATCGTGGAAAGAGGCTACGACGGCGACCTCGTGGCCCGGGTGACGGGGATGGTCGACCGCAACGAGTACAAGCGAAGACAGGCGGCACCCGGGGTCAAGATCACGACGAAGGCCTTCGGCAAGGATCGGCGACTCCCGATCACCAACCGCTACCGGTCACCAGCGTGACCTCGACCGTCTTCATCAACGGCGTCGCTTCAGACGCGGGAGTGCCAGTGACCGACTCTTCGGTCCTGCGCGGTGACGGCTGTTTCGAGGTGCTCAAGGCATACCAGGGACGAGCCTTCGCCATGGACCTCCACCTCGATCGGCTGGAGAGGAGCGCAAAGGCACTCGAGATCACTCTTCCCCAACGCGACGACATCGCAGCCTGGATCGGCGCGGTGGCCGTGGAATGCCCGGATTGTGCGGTGCGGGTGGTGGTCACTCGGGGCTCCGCCCTGCCCGGCGGGCCGACCGAGCCAATGGTGATCGTGTTCGCCCATTCCTGGGAGCCCCCGGTTGGCCCGGCAACCCTGTTCCCGGTGACCGCGCCCTGGCATGGCGCCGGTGTCGGCTGGGACCTCGCAGGAGCCAAGGTCCTCTCCTATGCGCCCAACGTCTCCGCGACCAGGAGCGCCCGCAACTCCGGCTTCGACGATGCACTTCTCCTGACGGTCCCGGGATCGGTTCTCGAAGGCCCGACCTTCTCAGTGGCCTGGGTGGTCGATGGGGTGCTGGAGACCCCGTCATTGGACCTCGGCATCCTCGACTCGATAACCCGTCGTCTCTTGTTAGAAGACGCGACCAGGCTTGGAATCGAGGTGGTCGAGGGCGAGTGGCCTTTGGATCGTCTCGCTGCCGCGTCGGAGGCGATGGCTCTGTCCACCATCCGTGAGGTGCAACCCGTCTCCAGGATCGGTGACCTGGGATTCGGCGAGGGCCCGGTCACCAGCCGTCTCCGCCGCGAGTTCTCTCAGCGCACCGGCTGAGTCACATCCGCGCAGTCGGCGATCGTCGGGCCGTGGATCCAGCGAAGCAGGTTGGCCAGCGCCTCGCCCCGATTGATCAGTCGCTGATCGTCGAGCGGTGGCCGGCACTCGCCCAAGACGCCGGCGTTGCGCAGGAGGGTCTCCGCCTCATCCGCGTCGGGGAGGACCCCGAGTGCACCAACCGTGTTCACCAACTCCGGGCTGGTGAGGTCGGCCGGCTGCGGCTCACTCAGAGCCCAAGCCGCCAAACGGGCTACCTCGGTCTCGGGAATGCCAAAGGCGAGGCACGGCTCGGTCTCTACGCATCCCATCAGCTCGCTCAGGGCGCGGGCGTCACCCGCTGCAGCTACGAACACCTGGGGGATCTCCTGAGTTCTCGCCTCCATGGGAGGAGGTTCGACACCTACCAGGTGGCGAGCCACCGCACGGGCAAACTCAGGGTCGGCGAGCTCCTCGGGGCATAGTGTGAGCCCGATCTCGTCACAGGGGAGGTATAGGCCTTGGGTCAGCAATAGCGCGGCCTGGAGCTGGATTCCGTCCCCGTCGTCGTCCAGGTAGGGGCCTGAGGCAGCTGGGTCGGGGATCTCGGCCTCGCGGCGTGCCTGGCGGAGGCTCGCAGCCGGATCCACGGCGACTCCTTGGCGGGTTCTCAACTCGAAATGGAGATGGTTGACCGAATCCTCGGCATTTCCCGAGTCGCCGATCCACCCGATCACCTGGCCGGCGACGACGGCGTCACCCACCTTCAGGTCTGGTCTTGCTCCGATCCCCATTCCGTCGTCAGTGAGGTGGAGATCGTTGTTGAGGTGGATGTAAACCGAGTACCAGCCGTCGTCGTGTCGGATCTTGATCGAGCAACAGTCTTCTGTTCCAACTACCTGTTTGATCTCGAGAACCGTGCCATCGGAGACCGCCAGCACCGGTGTCAGCTTCGGTGCACCCAGGTCGATGCCTGCATGCCGGCGGGCGCCACCGTCACGGGCGACCCCGAAGGTGGAGATGACCGGGCTGTCGCCGGCGATGGGCCAAGCCATGTCGTAGACGAAGGCGGAGCACCTTGGCCTGCTCGGCCGCGGTGGTGAGGTCGGTGAGGGCCCCGGCAGGGAGGTCGATGCGTCGCCGTCGACCGTGGTGCTCGTCGAGTCGTCGATGGTCGTAGTCGAGGTCTCGGTAACGGTTGTGGTAGTCGTCTCGACCGCCGTCGTGGTCGTGGTCTCATCCCCAGGCACAGTGGTCGGGGTGGAGGTCCCCGGAGTCGTGGTCGAGGTCGTCGACGGGGTGCGCGGCCTTGGTGTGCCCGGAAGGGGCGGCAGGTCGTCGAGCGTGGTCGGCCCGCACATCGCTGCCTCCGCCGGGGCGGGAGGCCCGGCCACCACGAAAAGGGCGGCGATGAGAGCCAGGACGGCCACGGTGGCAGCCCCGAGCCTGCCTGGTGTCATGGGCGAAGGCTAACCACGGAGAGCGGGGCTGGGAACCCGGGAGTATGGCCATAGCGTTCCGAGGGAATGCACAATGCCCCGATGCGCAAATCCCTGGCCCTCTTCATCGCCCTGTCGGCGCTGCTCACGGCGTGTGACGGTGACGAGCCGGAACTGACGACCACCTCGACCCTGGTCACCTCGCCCGGTGAGGGTGGCGGCGAGGCAACCAGCACGACGTCGGCGCCATCGAGCGGAGCGACCACCAGCACCACCCTGGTTGGGGAGACCGTGGGCAGCTACGAGATCGTGGCCCGTGAGCCGGTAGATGATGGCGAAGTTATCTACGTGGTGATCCCGCCGGGGGCCTACACCGACGTCGACCTGGAGAATTTCATCCTCGATCTCTACGAGCAGGGAACGGCCACCCATGGGGCCGAGGTGTTCACAGACCAGGCCGCGTCCGATGCCTACCTCAAGGCGGAGGCGGAGCGCACTCCGGAGGAAACCGCTCTCATCGATCAGCACCATCTGGTGAGCCTGGTCGGAGGCACCACCATCGTGTTCCGGGGGCCATTCGCCGAGTCCGGCCAGCACGCCTTGGGCAGCTAGCGACAGACCACTAGAGCAGGGCAGTCGCCACCAGCAGGAAGCCGCCGAAACCGACCACATCGGTGATGGTCGTGAGGAATATGGACGACGCCAGAGCAGGGTCCTGATCGAGGGCCCTCAACACCAGGGGTATGGCGGTGCCGGCCAAGGTGGCGACCAGCAGGTTCACCAGCACGGCCAATGCCACCACCGCTACCAGCTGGGCCCGCCCGCTCTCGCTGCTGAAGATCCCGGTCCCCAGTAGGAGATAGGTGAGGGCGGCGGCCGCCAGGGCAACTATGGCCCCGTTGACCAGTCCGGTGCCCGCGTGCCGTCTCATTATCGAGCCCACCTGGGCGCGGGGGACGTCGTCGGAGGCCAAAGATCGGATCATCACCGCCAGGCTCTGATTGCCGCTGTTCCCGCCCAACGAGGCGACAACGGGCATCAGCGCGGCCAGCACCGGCTCCCGGGAGATGATGCCTGTCTGTTGCTCGATGACAAGGGCCACCAACAAGGAAAGAGTCAGATTGAGTATCAGCCACGGCGAGCGCATTCGCACCGACTTGGGGACGGCGGTGTACACGGTCTCCTCCACCCCGGCGCCGACCGCCGCTGCGAAGTCCTCGGTTGCCTCGTCCTGGACCGCCTCGAGGACCGCGTCACTGGTGACCATGCCCAGGAGCCGCCCGTTCCCATCGGTCACCGGGATCCCGAACAGGTGGTAACGCTGGGCGAGATCTGCGACCTCCTCCCGATCGGCGAAGGCGTTCACCGACACCGGATCTGGAACCATCACTTCCTCGAGGTTTGCCCCCGGCCGCTTGAAGACCAGGTCGCGGAATGAGATCACTCCCTTCAGTCGAGCGGCGTCGTCGACTACGTAGACATAGGAGAGGTCCTCGTACTCGTCATTGAGCTGACGGATACGCTCGATGGCCTCCCCTGCGGTGAGGCCGAAGGGGAGGGAGGCTATATCGGTGGACATCAAGCCGCCGGCGCTGTCCGGCGGATAGACGAGGAGGCTGCGGATCTCCCGCTCGGAGTCTTCGTCGAGTCGGGTGAGGACGGCTTCCGTGATCTCTTCGTCCAACTCGAAGAGGAGGTCGGCTGCCGCCTCTCCAGTCATCTCGCTGACCGCAGCCGTGAGGTCCTCGATGGACACATCCTCGAGAAGCTCTGCGGCGAGCTCCGGTGCGATCTGCTCCAGGATCTCGGCGGCGTCGGCCGCAGGCAGCTCACTGAGGAGTTCGGCGGCATCCTCCTCCGCCAGCTGTTCCAGGACGTCGGCGGCGTCGCCGGGAGCGGCTTCGGCGAGGGCCTCCCACTCTTCACGACGAGAATCGAGGTAATCCGCGACCTCGTCGTGATCGCGCCGCGCAGCGGCAATCAGTGTCCTTGCAAGTTGACGGGGACTTCTGAGTCGGAGTCTCACCCTCGGCCCCTCGAACGGCGAACCGGGGCCAGGCTAACCCCGATCAGCCTTGGAAAGGGCGCACGGCCTTGATCAAGAGGGTGAACTCGCCGGCCGGGGCCTCGTAAGAGACCCGGTCTCCGACCGAGCCGCCGAGAAGGGCCTGACCCATCGGGCTGGTCGGCGAGGCGAGCAGCAGCCCCGCCACCTTGTTTTCCTGGGGAGCGACGAAGCATTCGAACTCATCGCCGTCGTGATCGACGACCGTGACCACGCTGCCCACCTCGACCTTGCCACTGTCGACAACCTCGAGGACCTCCGCGGTGTTGAGCAGGTACTCCAGCTTGCGAATCCGCGCCTCCATCAACCCTTGGTCGTTCTTCGCCGTGTCGTAGTCCGCGTTCTCACGCAGGTCGCCATGGGAGCGGGCCTCTGCGATGCGCTCCTCTATAGCCCGGCGTCCCTCGGTGCGGAGCTCCTCTAGCTCCTCTTCGATCTTCTGCCGGGCGGCAGGGGTCAGAAAAGTCGGTTCCTCGGTCATTCGAACCGGGGAGAGTAACTCCCACCTGACGGCTAATCGGTGGCAGGCCCGGCCGCGTGGAGGCGGATACCCGGATTCGGTCTAACTTCCTCCCGTGGAGCCCGCTCAGCGTCTCGACGCGATCGCCGAAGCCCTTTCCATCCCTCGGGCGCGGCGTCACATCTTCCTATGCGCCGACCAGACCACCCCGAAGTGCGCTCCGCATGAAACGACCCATGCGCTCTGGGGGCATCTCAAGAGGCGTCTCAAGGAATTGGGCCTGACCTCGGCCCCGCCGGCCTGGGGCGGAAACCCTGGCATGGAGGCAACCTCCGGTGAGCCCGGCACAGGCACGGTGCTCAGGAGCAAGGTCGACTGCCTTCGAATCTGTGAGCAGGGAGCAATTTGCGTCGTGTACCCCGAGGGGACTTGGTACGCCGGTATCGACGAGGAGAAGCTGGACCGGATCATCGAGGAGCATCTGATCGGGGGGCGCCCGGTCGAAGACCTGATGTTCGCAGTCGGAGACCTGCGGTGAGGTGGCTTCGCAGACTGCTGGCCGGCTTCTTCATCTGGCGGCTGTTCGGACCGGTCCTCTCCCCTCGGTTCCGCTCTCCCCAGGAGCACCCATGGCGTCATTTCGGGCACACCGTCTTTGTGGGCGATCAGGAATTCCTGGTTCGGGACCTGGGTCCCGATGGGGCGCCGCCGGTCCTGCTCATCCATGGGCTTGCGGGATCGTCGCTTGCGGAGTGGTACCGGATCGGCCCGGCGCTGGCCGAGAAGTACCGGGTCATCATGGTCGACCACCGGAGCCATGGCCTGGCTCCCATGGCCCGGGCCCGGTTCGAGGTCGACGACATCGCCGACGACATGGCGGGGGTGCTCGATCGGCTCGGAGTCGGGGTGGTGTCGGTGGTTGGGTACTCCATGGGTGGCGCCATTGCCCAGGCGTTCGCCCACCGCCATCCGGAGCGAACGGGCCGTGTTGTCCTCATCGCCACGTTCAGTCATCACCCGCAGCCGGTCAGGGCGCTGCGGGTGGCGGGGGCGGTGATCGCTCGGGCCTGGGAGCGTCTCACCGGTCTGGGGACGCCGGAGGTCAGGTCGGGATACCTGTTGGCCACAGGCGCGGTCGAGGAGCGCCACGCCCGCTGGCTCTGGGAGGAGACCCATCGGCGGGACACCGATGCCGGAACCCAAGCGAGCCTCGCCCTGCTTCGGTTCGACTCCCGGCCATGGGTGGCGAAGATCGAGGCCGAGGCTTTGGTCGTCATCCCTACCAAGGACCAACTCGTGCCCCCGTCATGGCAGTACCAACTGGCGGCGCTCATCGGCGACCCCGAGGTGGTGGAGCTGGTCGGGGTCAGACACGAGGCGCCCTGGACCCACGCCGACCGTCTGGTCGACGAAATCACGCACTTCATCGGGTGACCCCGGCAACTGCAAGTGACCACTAGCGTGAAAGGATGACCACCGAGCTCGTCCTTGGCACATGCCACCACGACTGCCCGGACACTTGCGGCTGGGTGGTCACCGTCGAGGATGGGCGGGCAGTCAAGTTGCGGGGCAACCCCGACCACCCGTACTCCCGAGGGGAGCTCTGCCCCAAGGTCAACCGGTTCCTGGAGAGGGTCTATCACCCCGACCGCGTGCTCCACCCCATGATCCGGGTCGGTCCGAAGGGTGCCGGGGAGTTTCGTCGGGGGAGCTGGGCCGAGGCCCTGGATCTGGTGGCCAGCCGTCTGCGAGCGGTGATCGACGAGCACGGAGGGGAAGCGATCGTCCCCTGGGGTGATGCCGGCACCCAAGGCCTGCTCCAGATGTCCTATCTCGACCGCTTCTTCTTTGCCGGCATCGGCGCCTCGCGCCAGATCGACTCGCTGTGCGGGGCCACGGCCGGGGCCGGCCTCTCGGCGACCTACGGCAGCAAGCACAGCGCCGATCCTATGGATGTCCGTTTCTCCGAACTGGTGCTGCTCTGGGGGACCAACACCAGGCTCACCAACCGCCATCTCTGGCCCTTCGTCGAGGAGGCAAGAGCCAATGGCGCCAAGGTGGTGGTCATCGACCCGATCCGGACCATCACCGCTCAGTCGGCCGACTGGTTCATCCAACCGCTGCCGGGTACCGACGTCGCACTGATGCTGGGGATGATGCATGTTCTGATCAGGGATGGTCTCATCGACCATGAGTACGTGGCCGACCACACGCTCGGCTTCGAGGAGTTGGTAGAGCATGTCTCGTCGTGGACCCCACAGCGGGCGGCCGAGGCCTGCGGGCTCGAACCCTCCGAGGTCGAGGAGTTGGCCCGGGTCTACGGCGCGATACAGAAGAGCTTCATTCGCACCCTGATCGGCGCCGAGCACCACGAGCACGGGGCGATGTTCTTCCGGGCCCTTGGCTGCCTTCCGGTCCTCACCGGCGCCTGGCGGCATCGCGGCGGCGGCCTTTCACGATCGGTGGGGGTGTGGTCCGAGGAGATTGCCGACGATTCGGTGATGGATCCCCGATCCACGACACGGCCGGTGAGCATGAATCGCCTCGGTGAGGCCCTCACCAATGAGGAGACCGGCGTCCATGCCCTTTTCGTCTGGAATGGCAACCCCCTCGTCTCCGCTCCCAATGCCGCCTTGGTCCGGCGCGGCTTGGAGCGGGAGGACCTGTTCACAGTGGTCAGCGAGCAGTTCCTCACCGACACGGCTCTCTATGCCGACGTGGTGTTCCCGGCGACCACTCAGATCGAGCAAACGGATGTCGTCCAGTCCTGGGGGCACCTCTACCTGGGGTGGAACCACGCCGCCATCGAGCCAGTCGGGGAGTCGGTCCCCAACTCCGAGTTGTGGCGTCGGTTGGCCAAAGCGATGGGGGTCCGGCATCCGGTGTTCGAGATGAGCGATGAAGAGCTCTTGCAGCAGGCCCTTCCCGACGTCGACCTCGAGATCCTGCAGAAGCAGGGCTTTGCCCGGCTCGACCTTCCGGAGGCGCTCCTGCCTTATGCCGAGGGCGGTTTCGCCAACCCGGATGGCAAGGCGCATCTCTACTCCGATCGACTGGCGCAAGCCGGCCACGACCCGCTGCCCTCCTACACGCCCGCCGTGGAGGGCCCGGGTAGTGAGATGAGCAGACGGTTCCCGCTGTCGCTCCTCACTCCCAAGAACCACGTCCGCTTCCTCAACACCAGCTATTCCCGCCATCACGGCGACAAGGAGAAAGCACCAGGGTTCGAGATCGATCCGGCCGATGCCGGGGCGCGGGGGATTGCCGAAGGAGACCTGGTCCGTGTGTTCAACGAGCGAGCAGAGCTCCGGCTCCCGGCGCGGATCAGCGATCGGCTTCGCCCCGGGGTCTGTGCCATCCCCTGGGGGTGGTGGGGAGCCGAGGCCAACGCCAACGCTCTGACAAACGACGCCCCCGCAGATTGGGGGGGAGGCGTCGCCTTCTGGGACACCCTGGTGGAGGCGGAGAAGGCTTCGCCGTAATTGGGGCCGGGAGCATTCACCACGAATGCTCAACCCCTCAATTTCGGGGAGTGAGCACCAATAGCCCCTCGGCTCCCGCGTCTACTTGCTCCCGGGTCCAGCGCAGTGGTCGCTGGATGCCATCCGACCAGTCGTCGATCATGTCGGCGTAGTGCTCGTGGAAGGCGTGACCGGACTGCCCGGTGGTGTGGATCACCGTGGACGCCGAGAGGTCGGCGAGATCGACCACCATCCTCATCGAGGGCACCCAATCGACCTCGTAACCCACCGGTGGGTAGAAGCCGACTGCGTTCACCAGGTCGGCGCCGCCGCCGAGCCGCGTCGGCGCCGCCCTGTTGAAGAGCCACTCGATGGGGGCGATCCCCGATTGGCCGAAGGTCTGGTTCTCGAAATTGGCTTTGTGCAGGCGGGCCCACTCCCAGCCCGCGGGGTCACCACCCAGTCGCTCGGTCAGCTCGGCATGCGCCTCCGACATCGCCATCACCAGGATGGCATCCCTGTCCTCGACCTCGGATGTCGAAGTGTCGTCCCACCAGATGTCGTCAGGAGATTCCAGAAGTGCAGCCACGACCTCGAACCATCGACTTCCCCCCTCGGGCCAGGAGTCCTCGGGGAGCTCGTCGTGGAAAGTGAGCGCCAGGAGATGCACCCATGTCGCCTGATAGGCGGCTGCCCCCGGTGACGTGGGGGCCGACTGGAAGGGGTCCTCACCTTCCGACCACGGCGTGAGCACCTCCTGCATCGCAAGGACCGCTTCGCTCTCGGATTCGACCCGAAGCAGGTGGGGCATCAGGTTGTCGGCTCCGCCATCCCGGTTGTCCATCTGCATTGCCTGACCCGAAGCAACCGAATAGTCGCCGCTCATTTCGAGCATCTCCTCGATACGCGCCGCCCGGTACCCGAGGTCCGAGTCGACCGAGAAGAAGGGATCGCCGCCGGCGATCACCCGGTTGTTGGCCGTCGCCACGTAGCCCCGGGGTGGATTGAACATCCGGGGTAGGTCCTCGAAGGGAACCAGACCGTTGGAGAATTGAAAATCATCGGTCCAACCGGGGACCGGCCACGACCCGTCGTGGCCGACCCGGATCGGGATCTCGCCTGTCGCCTGATAGGCGATGTTCCCTTCGATGTCGGCATAGACCAGGTTCTGTGCCGCGATGTCCCATCTCGAAGCGGCTGCCCTGAACTCCTCGTAGTTCCCTGCCTGATTGAGGCCGATGATGGCTTCCACCAGGGTCGAAGGTTGCAGCGACTGCCAGGCGAGGGATACCGCAAACGGCTCGGGAAGGTCGAGTGTGGACCCCTGGAAGGGTGGCTCTTCGAAATAGGTGTCGGAGATGATCGGCCCGTGCATGGTGACCATTACTTCAAACCCGACGTCCTCTCCGCCGGCGACCCTTATCGTCTCCCTTCGGACCTCGGCGTCGACCCACTCGTCTTCGTACTCGTACTGGTGGGGGTTGTCCGGGTTGATCTTCTCGATGAACAGGTCCTGGGTGTCGACAGCCTCGTTGGTCACCCCCCAGGCGATCTGGTCGTTGTGCCCGATCACCACCCCGGGGATCCCGGCGAATGAGTAACCGGCCACCTGATAAGGGCATTCGGGCCCACTCGTCGTGCAGTGCAACCCGTTGAGGTACCAGATCGAGGGCATCTGGATGGCGAGATGGGGGTCGTTGGCCAGGATCGGCATCCCGCTTTCGGTGCGGGAGCCGCCGACCACCCAGTTATTGGACCCGATCCCGCTGAAGCCGCCCCCGGTCCGCTCCCAGACGGCCCGGGCCTTGTCGGCTGCCATGGCCAACACCTGCAACTGCTCGGGGGAGTAGGCGGTGACCACCCTCCTGGTCCCCGCTGCCTGCTCGGAGGGCACGATCACCGGCGTACCTTCGGGGTAAGCGGGATAGAGCTGCGCGATTCGGTCGAGTGGCAGCGACGCACTGAGGGTGGCCCGGTCGATCTCCTGGAGCAGGTTCCAGCTCAGGTCCCACGACATCACCTTGGCCCAGGTCAGGCTGTGCACCGGGGTCCAGGGCTCGATCTCGTACCCCGAGTTCTGCAGGGGGAGGATGGCGTACTCCAGGCTGATCTGGGATGGGCTGTGCTCTTCCAGATATGCGTTCACTCCGGCTGCGTAGGCCTCGAGGATCCCGCGGTGCTCAGCCGGCATCTCATCCAACTCCTGCTCGGCGATCCCGGTGAAGTCGAGAGAGCGGAGGAACATGTCGGTTTCCACCTGGTCTTCGCCGAACATCTCGGCGAGGCGTCCCGCCCCGACGTGCCTCCAGAAGTCCATCTGCCAGAAGCGGTCCTGGGCGTGGGTGTAGCCCTGGGCGAAGAACAGATCCTGTGTCGTGGACGCGTAGATGTGGGGTACGCCGTCCACGTCCCTGACCACCTCTACCTGGTTTCCGAGGCCGGCCACCTCGATCTGGCCGTCTGTTTGAGGAAACGAGCGGCGGATCATGAAGAAGCCGAAGACGCCGATCGCGACCCCGAGAACCAGCAGAACGACCAGGATGCGGCGGACCCAGCGCATGCCGGGAGCCTAGGTGGAATCGGCCTTTGCGCCTGGTCCTGCCTAGTTTTGCGCCATGCGCCGATCGACGAAGGTGATACTGCTCGCTCTCGTGCTGGCGGCGTGCAGCCCCACTGCGGAGACCACGACCACCTCCACCTCGGTACTCGAGAACGTCGCCTCGACGATGCCGACAGCTCCGCCGGCATCGACCGCGCCGACCACGACCGAGACGGTGCCCCAGACCACCGCGGCTCCGATTACCACGCCCGGCGCTCCCGCCGACGTGATCGTTAGTGGGGGCGTGGTGGACGGCCCGGACACCATCGAGGTCTTGATGGGGGAGACCGTGGGAATCACCGTCCTCGCCGACGTGGCCGATGAGGTCCATGTCCACGGCTTCGACCTCACGTTTCCCACCGAGCCCGGTGTTCCCACGGTGGTGACCTTCACAGCCGATGCCCAGGGGATCTTCGAGGTCGAGCTCGAGGAGGCCGAGCTCCCCCTGTTCGAGTTGGTGGTCGTCCCCTGAGATGATCTGGCCACACGGCATAGGGGGGCGCCTCGACCTCCCGGTGCCCGTTTCCTACTTCATCGTCGGCGCCGGGCTGGTGCTCGTCGCCAGCTTCGTCGTTCTCGCTCTCCTCTGGCCCGAGCCCAGACTCCAGGGCGGTCCCCGGGATGAGGTGTCGAGGCTGACCGTTCCCCGCCGAGGGCTGGTGCCTGGCCTTGGGCTGCTCGGCCTCCTCCTGGTGATCGGCCAGCTGGTGGTGGAGCTCCTTGGCCTGGAGACCGACCCGTCACGGCCCACAATCGCCCCGGTCCTGGTTTGGGTGGTGTTCTGGCTGGTGGTGCCTTTTGCCGGTGTGGTGATCGGCGACTGGTACACCGACCTCAACCCGTGGCGCAGCGTGGGCAGGATGCTTGGAGTGGGGAGCCGGGAGCGTCCCCAGTTCCTGGCAAGGGTCGGGATCTGGCCGGCAGCGGTGCTGTTTCTCGCCTTCGCCTGGCTGGAGCTGGTCAGCCCGAGCTCGGGGGAGCCGGTCACCCTTGGTCTCGCCGCCCTCGTCTACACGACCGTGATGGTGGCGGTGATGACCTACGCGGGCCGGGAGACGGGACTCGCCGGATTCGACCTGTTCACCCCCTACAACCGGCTCTTCTCCTCGATCTCGCCCTTGGGCCGTCGTGCCGATGGGCGGATCGTGTGGCGGGGATGGTTGCGGGCGCTCCCCGTTCTCCCGTCGTGGCCCGGATTGGCCGCTTTCGTCGTGTTCGCCATCGGAACCGTCACCTACGACGGGGCCTCGGGAACCACCTGGTTTCGCGACGCGGTCGGCGATCTGGGACAGACCACCGGTGGCGAGACGGTCTTGTTGATCGCCACGATCGCGGTGATCGCCAGTGGCTACCTGCTCGCATCCTGGGCCGCCTCCCGCTTGGCAGGGGGCGGCTGGACCACGGGCCGGGTGGCGGCTCGCTTTGCCCACTCGCTGGTTCCGATCGCGCTTGCCTATGCAGTCGCCCACTACATGACCCTGATCATCTTCGAGGGCCAGCAGCTCATTGCGGCGGTGTCCGACCCCTTCGCCATGAGCTGGGACCTGTTCGGAACCGCCGACCGCAAGGTGGATTTCTTTCTCACCGCCAGTGAGCCGATCTGGTATCTCCAGGTGGCGGTGATCGTCTCCGGGCACGTCGCCGGTGTCGTTCTCGCCCACGACCGGGCACTCGGGGACTTCGGGCCGGACGCGGTGCGTTCCCAATACGCGATGCTTCTCCTTATGGTGGCTCTCACCACTCTCGGGTTGCTGATCCTTTCCGGTTGATGTTCACCTTTGCCCACTATTGGGGGATCGACGAGGTCGGGATATTTGTCATCCCGGCCCTAGCCGCCATCTTCTCTTTGCGCTGGGCGGAGCGTCGGGCGAGGCGGAAAGCAGTGGAGAGGCAGGCGGAGGAAGAAGTGCCGGAACCAACCGATGTCGACTGAGAGCACGGGAGCGCCTCTCACCCCGGAGGTGACCCTCGTGGTTCCATCCGAGCGTTCGCGTTCGAGGCTTGCGGCTTACCTGGCGCTGACCAAGCCCCGAATCATCGAGCTGCTCCTGATCACCACGGTCCCCTCGATGGTGCTGGCCGCCGGCACCTGGCCCGGCGCCTGGATCGTGGTCAACACCTTGATCGGGGGAACGCTGTCTGCCGGCGGAGCCAACGCCCTCAACAGCTATTTCGACCGTGACATCGACGAGTTGATGCGGCGCACCAGGTCCCGCCCGCTGGCCCGTCACGAGGTCCCGCCGGCCAACGCTCTCTTCTTCGGCGTCGCCCTCGGACTCGCCGGGTTCCTCTGGCTCTGGCTGACCGCCAACCTGGTAGCCGCGGCGATCGCTACCGCAGCGCTGCTCTTCTATGTCCTGGTGTACACCCTCGCCCTGAAGCGCTCCACCACCCAGAACATCGTGATCGGGGGGGCGGCGGGTGCGGCTCCGGTCCTGGTGGGGTGGGCCGCAATCGCCGGAGGCGTGGGACTGCCGGCGTGGGTGCTGTTCCTGGTGGTCTTCTATTGGACTCCACCCCACTTCTGGGCCCTGGCCATCAGGTATCGGGATGACTACGCCCGTGCCGGGGTGCCCATGCTGCCGGTGGTCGCCGGTGTCGAGGCCACAACCCGCAAGATGCTGCTCTACACCGGGGTGATGGTGGGGATAACCCTTCTCCTGGTGCCGGTGGCAGGTATGGGCTGGATCTACTTGGTTGCCGCCATCGCCCTCGGGGCCTGGTTCCTCTGGGACACCTGGAGGGTGTTCCGCCATCCCGAAGATGCGATGCGCTTGTTCACCACCTCGACGGTCTATCTGTCCGCCCTCTTCGCGTCGGTCATGCTCGACGTCCTGATCCGATGAGACAGTCGCTGCTCCTGATCGCCGTCGGACTGGCTGCGCTGTCGTGCAGCTCCGAGGAGACCCCGTTGGCGGTTGTGGCCTCTGCCCCGGCTGCCATCGGTGTTGGCGAGCAACGTGTCATGTTCACGCTGATCGACCAGGAGACCAATCAGTGGGTTACCTCGCCGGATCGGCCCGCAACCGTCACCCTTCGCGACGAGAACGGATCACCCCTGGAGACCTATCCCATGGAGTTCGTCTGGGCACTGGAAGACGTGCGCGGACTGTATGTGGCCAACCTGGTGATCCCTGAGGCGGGGACGTATCAAGTGACCATCGACGCCGAGGGTTTCGGTGAGGCGGGTCCAGCCGGGTTGGTGGCGAGCGAAGACCCGACAGTGATCCAAATAGGAGAGCAGGCACCGCGGTCGGAGACCAAGGTCGGCGCAGACTTCCCGGACCTGGCGACGATCACGTCCGACCCGGACCCCGATCCGGCGATGTACGAGGTGTCGGTCGCCGACGCCGTTGCCGGCGGCAGCCCAACGGTGATCACCTTCGCCACCCCGGCCTTCTGCACCAGCGAAGCCTGTGGCCCGATGCTGAACCAGGTCAAGGCGCTACGGGCGAGCTATCCCGACGTCGAGTTCATCCACGTCGAGATCTACGACGACCTTCAGGTCACCGACTTCGCCGACCTGACGGTGGTGCCCGCCGTCGAGGAGTGGGGCCTCCCCTCAGAGCCCTGGGTTTTCGTGGTCGATGGGGGTGGGACGGTGAGCGCGGCCTTCGAAGGAGCGGTGGGCAACGAGGAGCTCACCGCTGCCATCGAGGCGGCTGGGGGCTGAGCCGACCTGGCCCGACGGGTCTCCCGGTGTCTTCTGGCCTGTGGAAAAGAATTCTTTGAAACGGCTTCAGGGGTATGGAATCTGTCTGGCCCGGTCAGTACCATACGAACATATGTTCGACGATGACATTGGGGGAATCCCAACAGGGTTGGCGGAGATGGAGCCGGGTCCCTTCCTGGCGGGGATCCTGGCATCGATCGACCGGGATGCATTGTCGGGTCATGACCAGGTTCTGTTGCTCAGGGCGGAGCGGCGGCAGGCTGATCACTATCAGGCCCGGGTCTACGCCACAATGGCGGCGGTGGCGGATTCGGCGGCCACCGAAGTCCCCGATCTGCCTGCAGAGCTGGTCGAGGATGCTGCCGCCGAGGAGATCGGGGCGGCGTTGACACTTACCCGACGCTCCGCCGAATCTCAGCTCGGTTTCGCTTCCACTCTGATCACCGAGTTTCCGAAATTGTGGGAAGCACTGTCAGAGGGGACCCTGGACGTGCCCCGCGTGATGGTGATCATCAACCAGACCTCCCAGCTAGAACCGGCGCTCCGCCAGCGGATCACTGATCAGATCCTGGAATCGGCGTCCGGTTTGACCACGGGTCAGTTGCGGGCCCGACTCGCCCATCTCGTCATCAGCGTCGCCCCCGATGCCGCCGAGCGGCGCTACCGGGAAGGATTGGAGGAGAGACGGGTAGTCGTGGATGCCAACCCCGATGGCACCGCCAACCTCTGTGCGTGGTCTTTGCCAACAGCCCAGACTCAAGCGGTATTGCGAAAGGTGAACCGGATCGCCAGGTCATTGAACACCAATGGCGAGACCCGGACACTCGACCAGTTGCGGGCAGACGTTTTCTTGGACCTGCTTCAGGGCCGTGCCCATGGCCACCGTCGAGATCGCGGTGTTGTCGATCTCAAAGTCGACCTCACCACCCTCGCCGAACTCGATGACAAGCCCGCCCAAATCCCGGGTTGGGGACCGGTGATCGCCGATGTCGCCCGCCAGGTGGCCCGGGAACAGGCGGATTCGGAATGGCGGATAACGATCACCGACCCCGAAGGAGCACCGGTGGCGGTCACCACCACCCGCCGCCGGCCCACTGCTGCCCAGCGGAGACAGGTCGAGGCTCGAAATCCGAATTGTGTCTTCCCCGGGTGTCGCTTCCCGTCGGCCCAATCCGATATCGACCACATGCACGACTGGGCCGACACGCACCAGACCTGCACCACCGACCTCGACCCGCTCTGTCGACACCATCATGTCGGGAAGCACAAACGAGGCTGGAAGCTGAAACGGATCCGACCCGGCACCTACCAGTGGACCAGCCCTCTCGGCCACAACTACACCGTGGGCCCCGACCCTCCC
>JBIOVB010000131.1:0-10167 GCA_044867525.1 Acidimicrobiia bacterium
GTCTTCTCGGTTGACCGTGATTTCGGTGACCGATTCGCAGAGGACCGCTTGCAACGCTGCTGCTCCGATCCGGGGTCCGGTCTCTAACACCACTCCGGCTTCCCCGTTGGTTGCTGCGGCTTGTGTGGTGTCGATGAACACGGTGATCTGGGCTGGTGGGGGATTGTCGGAGATGCAGAGTTGGGTGAGAGCGGTGGCTCGCCGCCATGCTGTATCCCCTCGGGTCCCGTCGGGGAGTTCGGGTAGAGCATCGGCGGCTTCGGTGAGCACCTTGTCCACCAATGCTCCGGCCACTCCGTCGAGACCACCCCACAGTTTCCACCAGGATTCGTCGAGTGAAGGCTGGACGACGAGGAACCGGTGGTTCCAGGAGGCGGTTTCGGCTTCGATACTGATCCGGGCCCGTTTCGCGGCTTCCCGGTGGACACCGGCCACATCCAAATGTTCCAACAGTCCCACCGCCTCGGTAATCCGAGATAACGCTTCCACCCGGTCGAAGGAGACCTGAGCCGAAGCCAACGCTTCCCTCATTTCGGGCCGGTCCTGGGTGCGGCGCATGGTCCCGACCAGACGCTTCGCCGTATCCGGGGACAGGTCCAAAACAGCAGCCGTCCACTCCGACAAGCTTCGGAAGCCATCACCGGTTGCCACCTGATCCCGGTCGAAGTCTTCCAACACTTCGAGTTGCACCGCCCGGATCCGGGCGATCTCGGCTTCCCCACCGACCAGGATCTGCTCCTTCTGATCCGAAGACAACCCCACCAAACTCAGCCCCTCCATACCCCCGAACATACGTTCCCCCAGGGACAGAAACAAGAGGGTTGATCGGCAGATTCCGAAGATTTTTGAGGCCTGACCTACCGCCCTTCCAACGCCTCGATCAGCTTGGGGACCACCTTGTGGACGTCACCGACCACCCCTAGATCGGCGATGGAGAATATGGGTGCGTCGGGATCCTTATTGATGGCGATGATGGTCTTGGAGTCCTTCATCCCCACCAGATGCTGCATCGCACCGGATATCCCACATGCGATGTATACGTCGGGCTTCACCGTCTTCCCGGTCTGGCCGACCTGTTTGGCGTAGGGAACCCATCCCGCATCGACTATCGCCCTGGTGGCCCCGGTGGCCGCGCCGAGCTTCTTGCCCAGCTGTTCCACCAGGTCATATGCTTCGGCGGATCCCAGGCCACGGCCACCGGACACGACGACTGCGGCCTCTCCTAGTTGTGGGCCCTCACGTTCCTCGACGTGGGTCTCCACCACTTTCGCCTCGGACCGGCCGGCTTCGGGTAGCTCCAGAGCCTCGACCGATGGCGCCGGGCCTCCGGACTCCTCCGCCTGATACGACTTGGGTCGGACGAGAACGATGAACGGCCCCTGGGTCATGGTCGCCGTGGCGATCTGGGCGCCACCGAGGATCTCGTGGTCGGTCTCCACCGCGCCATTGGCCAATCGCACCGCCACGGCGTTGGAGAGAACGCCAACCCCGAGCCTGGCCGCGAGGCGGCCGGCGACATCACGGTCGGTGTAGGCCTGACCGAAGACGATCAGGTCAGGCGAGTCGGCATCGATCCTCCCCGCAAGCGCCGCCGCGACCGGTCCCGAAGCCAGACGGTTTCCGGCGTCGATGTGCAACACGGAAGTCGCCCCGTGACTGCCAAGCGTTGCGAACGTGGACTCGGACCCGGCGCCGAGATAGAGGGCGGTCACCTCACCGAGCCCGCGGCCTGCGGCCAGCAACTCGAGGCCGATAGGAGACGGCTTTCCCGCGTCCTCCTCCACGAAAACCCATACCCGAGCCATCTCAGATCACCTTCCTCTGCTCGAGAAGGGCGACGATGGCGTTGTGGGCATCTCCGTCGTCTTCGATCTTCTGACCTCCACTCCGCTCAGGAGCGTCCGTGATGGTGGCGACGATTTGTCCCGGGCCGCGGTCCACGGACAGATCGGAGAGGGAAAGGCGCTCGACCGTCTTCTTCTTGGCGTCCATGATCCCTTTGAAGGTGGGGTAGCGAGGCTCGACCACGCCGGCGGTGACCGCCACCACCGCAGGCAGGGCTGACACGACGACGTCGTATCCAGCCGCGGTCTGGCGATGGATGGAGACGTTGCCGTCGGCGGCCTCAACGTGGTTGGCGTAGGTCAGAGCGGGAACGTCGAGCAGTTCCGCAAGCATCTGGGGGAGTACCCCGGAATAGCCATCGGTGGACTCGGTGCCCGCGATCACAAGGTCGAAGTCCTGGCGGCCGATGGCAGCCGCCAGCGCCCGGGCGGTGGTCAGGGCATCTGAGCCCCGGAGTGAATCGTCTTCGATGAGGATGGCGTCATCCGCACCCATGGCCAGAGCCTGGCGGATTCCCTGACCGTTCCCCGCCGGCCCCATGCTGACCAAGGTGACCGTCCCCCCGCTTCCCTGGGCCAGTTGGAGGCCCATCTCGACCCCGTACCGGTCGGTGTCGTCCAGGATCTGGTCCTCGGGACGGATCAGCCAATTGGTGCTTGGATCGAGGCGGTAGGGGGTTGCGGGGTCGGGGATCTGCTTCACGCAGACGACGACCTTCATCGCTCTCCTTGAGGTAGTGGTGACCGGCGATGGTACCGGTGACCCGTATCGTCGAATCCGGTCAGGTTGAGCCCGAGTCGATCCTCTCCACGACGAGGGCGGCGATCTCGGGGCCGGCGTCACCGATATTCCAGGCCCGTCGCAGCGCATCGCGTTGTGCCTGAAAGCGATCGGGGTCGGAATGGCGGACCGTGGCCAGCGTCTGGCCACGGGCGACGGTCTCACCGAGCTTCGCCTCGATGGTGATGCCCACGCCGGGGTCGACGAGATCTTCCTTGCGCTCCCGACCAGCGCCGAGCCTGGTGGCGACGGTCCCCACGACGAGGGCATCGCAGCGGGTGATGAATCCGTCCCGATCGGCCTCGATCAAATCGACGTTGGGAGCCTCCGAGAGAAGGGACGGGTCGTCGATCACGGCCCGGTCACCCCCCTGGGCAACCACGACATCGGCCAGCTTCGCCAGGCCCGAACCGTTGCTGATCGCCTCCTCGAGCCGGGGGCGGCCGCCGTCTATCCCGGCCAGCTCCAGCATCACCTCGCCGAAGGCGAGGGTCAGCTCGACGACGTCCTCGGGCCCTTCACCCTTGAGAACGTCGATCGACTCTCGCAACTCGTTGCTGTTGCCCACCTCACGTCCCAGTGGCTGGTCCATCCGGGTGATCAGGGCAACGGTTTCCACACCTTGACGGGCGCCGATCCCGACCATCGTCCTCGCCAGCTCACGTGCGCTGGCGAGGTCCTTCATGAAAGCTCCGGCCCCGGTCTTGACGTCGAGGAGCAGCCCGTCGAGGCCCTCTGCGAGCTTCTTGGACATGATCGATGACGAGATCAACGGGATGGAGGGCACCGTTGCGGTGGCGTCTCGGAGGGCATAGAGCTTGCGGTCGGCGGGGACCAGGGTCTCGGATTGACCGGCGAGCACCAGGCCATGCTCGGTGAGGATGTCACGGAATCGGTCGGGGTCGAGGCCAGTTGTGAAGCCGGGTATCGACTCCAGCTTGTCGAGAGTGCCTCCGGTATGGCCCAGGCCCCGTCCTGACATCATGGGCACGACCACCCCGCAGGCGGCCACCAGGGGAGCAAGGGGTATCGAGATCTTGTCGCCGACTCCTCCCGTCGAGTGCTTGTCGACCTTGCGTGCCGGGATGCCGGAACAATCCAGGACGTCACCGGAGTGCAACATCGCCGCCGTCCAGGCGGCGAGCTCGTTGCTGTCGAGGCCATTGAGGAACACCGCCATCGCCATCGCCGCCATCTGGTAGTCGGTGACAGTGCCCGAGGTGTAGGAGCGGATCAGCCACTCGATTGCATCCGGACTGAGGATCCCGTGATCACGCTTGGTCTCGATCAACCCCACCGCCGTGAAATCCATGGGCTGAGACGATATCGGGTCAGGCGCCACCATTACCGGGGGTCGCCAGTGCCAGACCGCGCAGCGTCGTTTCCAGCATGGACCTGTAGACGGCGTCGCCATCGCCGGCGGCTTCGAACGGCCATGCGCCGACAGGGTCGGGGGCCTGCAGGGTGAGCTCCAGGCTCACCGATCCATGGGCGGCGGTCCAGAAGGTGTAGGCCGCGGCCCCCGCGCTCTCCGCGGCGATCATGCCCTGAGCCAAGGCTTCCCTCATCGCAACGAGAATCGGGTCGAGAACCTTTGCCGGCATGCTCGAGCGCACCTCGGGAGAAGGCTCGAAACTGGCGACCTTCTCGAACATCAGTGTGTAAAGCGAGGGATTGGCGAGGGCGAAGCGGCGGTAAGCCAGCCCGAGATCGAGGAGTCTGCTCATCGGTGCCGAGGCGCCACTGGCTTCGGACATGGAACCTGCGAGGCGTTCGAACCCGCCTGCGTAGACCGCATTCATCAGCCCGAACTTGTCACCGAACCGGGAGTACACACACATGGTCGACACATGCGCGGCCGAGGCGACCCGGCGCAGCACCAGTGACTCGGCGCCATCGGTGGCGAGGAGCCGGATCGCGGCCTCGACCAGTTCACCCCGAATCGGGTCTTGTCTCTGGGTGGGGGTTGTCATCGTCGATAACGCGCACTATAACAGGCGTTATCGGCACCGCGGAGGAGAATGGGACGAAGGACCAATCTGGCGCTGGCAGTGCTCCTGGTATCCGCCATCGTCACCGGTCTCGCCAGTCAGGCCATCGGCGTCGACTGGCTCCTGGACACGGCCGTCATCCACGGCGCATTGGCACTGGGCATACTTCTCCTCGCTCCCTGGAAGAGCTCCGTCGTGCGCCGGGGCCTACGCAAGAAGCGGAAGGGACGCCTCTTCTCCCTCGCCCTGTTGACCGTGGTCCTGATCACCCTGGCCTCGGGTCTGCTCCATTCCTACGGCAACATCTCACGTATCGGCCCGCTCACCGTTATGCAGATCCACGTCGGTGGTGCAGTCATCGCCCTGGTGCTCGCCGTCGACCATTTCCGGCGACATCCGGTGAAGCCACGCCATTTCGACGTCGATCGCAGGGCATTCCTCCGCACTTCGGCGCTCTCAGCCGCGGCCGCCGGCCTGTGGCTGGCTTGGGAGGGAACCCTTCAAGCGCTGGACACCCCGGGCAGCGACCGGCGGTTCACCGGGATGCACGAGCGAGGCTCACGTGATCCGTCGGCGCTCCCCGTAACCTCGTGGTTCGACGACACCGTCCCCGATCTCGATGGCGAAGACTGGGCTGTCGCCACCGACGGTCAGCCCCTCACCCTTGCCGAGCTCGACGATCTTCCACAGGACACCTTTCCGGCCATCCTCGACTGCACCGGAGGTTGGTACTCGGAACAGGAATGGACCGGTGTCCGGCTCGACCGCCTGCTGGAGCGCGAGGACCACCGCAGCTTCGTGGTGTGGTCGGCGACCGGCTATGCCCGCAGGTTCCCGATCGCCGACCTGGACAGCACCTGGCTGGTCACCCGCCTCGGAGGAGAGCCACTCAGTCCCGGGCACGGCTTCCCGGCCCGGATCGTTGCCCCCGCCCGACGCGGCTTCTGGTGGGTCAAGTGGGTGACCCGGATCGAGATGTCACCGCTGCCCTGGTGGGCTCAGTCCCCGTTCCCCCTCACCTAAGCGGGTGGTGCCGACCCCAATTCCACCGGGACGTTGACCAGCGAGCCGTACTCGGTCCACGACCCGTCGTAGTTCTTGACGTCGGTATGGCCGAGGAGCTCGGTGAGAACGAACCAGGTGTGCGACGACCTCTCACCGATCCGGCAATAGGTGATCACCTCACCGCCGTTGCCCCCGGTGCCTCCGTAGAGCTCCTTCAACTCTTCAAGCGACTTGAAGGTCCCGTCCTCGTTGGCGGCCCGCCCCCATGGAATGTTGAGCGCGCCCGGGACGTGGCCCGCGACATACGGCTGCTCCTGGGGCAAGTGGTCGGGAGCGATCTTCTCGCCGCTGAACTCCTCCGGTGAGCGAACGTCGATCAGGGTCGCCGAGCCTTGACGGTCGATCACGTCTTGGCGGAAGGCTCGAATCTCGGGCCGTTCCGCACCGGCGATCGTGTGTGATGTGGGGGTGATCGAGGGGAGGTCACCGGTCAGCGGAAGTGATTCCAGCTGCCATTTCTTGCGTCCCCCATCGACGAGCTTCACGTTCTCGAAGCCCCGGTACTTGAGCAGCCAATAGGCGTACGCGGCGAACCAGTTGTTGTTCCCTCCGTAGAGCACCACCGTTGTGTCGGGCCCCACGCCGGCGCTTCCGAGAAGCGCCCCGAAACCGTCACGATCGAGATAGTCGCGACGTACGGGGTGGTGGAGGTCGTCGGACCAGCTCCAGGCGATTGCGCCGGGGATGTGGTCCTTCTCATAGAGAGTGCTGTCCTCATCGACCTCGATGATCCGGACTGCCGGGTCGTCCAGGTGCTCGCTCAGCCACTCCGTCGACACCAGGGCATCAGGATTGAAATATGTCATGCGATCTTGGCTCCATTTATCGAGAGACGAACGCGGCGCCCAGGCAGTTGCCTGACAGACTCCCTCTCGGGTGGTGGCGTCGCTAGGAGCGGGGACGACGTGTTGCGCCGGCACCCGGGCTGACCACCCGAGAGCACTCACAGATACATGCACAAACCGTCATCGCGGACACGAGGGGGAAGTTATGCGACAGGATCGGGCAAGTCAATGTGGGACGGTCGCCTCGATGCCCTCCAACTCGGGCAGTCCCAGTGCGAGGTTGAGGTTCTGGAGTGCCTGCACCGCCGCCCCCTTGAGAAGATTGTCCTCGGCAGCAACGACCACCGCGTTCAGACGGTCGGCACTGACGTCGAACCCGCCGATCAGGACGCCGGGGCGACCGGTCCCATCCTTCAGCTCGGGGATCTCAGCCCGGATCTCGATCAAACGCTCGTCGCGGTACCTTTCCTGGAATCGGGACCGGACCTCCTCGACGTCCATGGCAATGCCCAGTGGGATGTGGGCCGTGACCAGAAGGCCACTGAAGGCCGGGTGGACGTGGGGCATGAATCGGACCGGGATCCCCAGTTGGCGGGTGGTCTCCCGCTCGTGATTGTGGCCCACCAGCTTGTAGGGGATCAGGTTGTCGGCAAGGCGATCCACGTCGTTCCGGGGGCCGGGTGTGGCCCCCGCCCCCGAGTAACCGGAGACACCAAAGACGGCGGGCACCCCGGAGACCACCTCGATCATGGGGGCGAGGGCGATCTGGGCCGCGGTGGCGTAACAGCCGGGGTTGGCGATCCGGGTAGCACCTTTCAGCTGTGCTCTTCGGAGCTCGGGCAGCCCGTAGACCCAGTCGTCGTCGAAGCGGTGATCGGCGGAGATGTCGATGACCACCGTGTCGTGGTCGATCGAGGCCACATAAGGATCACCTGCTCCGTCGGGCAGGGCCAGGACCACGGCGTCGATATCGAAGGCAGACAGACGCTGCGGGTCGATCGCCTCGAATTGCATCCCGTCGGCCCCCGGAACCGGCTGACCCGCGAGCTCTCGGGATCCGGCGAAGGCGAGCTCGAGTGCCGGGTGTCCGGTGACAAGTGGGATGAGGCGTGATCCGGTGTGGCCCCGAGCGCCGACGATGCCGACTCGACGGCGTTCAGGCATCGCCCGGGCCCAAGAAGGAGGCGGGTAATGCGGCCACGGCGTCGACCCGCTCTGCGACGCTGGCGAAATCTCCCTCACCTCGCCAGAAGATGGTCCACGGGCCGCGTTTCACAGAGCCATCGGATTCCTCGGCATAGAAGGCGTTGAAGCCGTTGTCGGTGCGCGACCGCCAGTAGAGGACCGGGTGGTCGGCGACGAGCCGGGCCCAGACGGTCCGAGCCAGCCCTTCCCCGCGGGCGTCCTCGAGGATGGCGAACTTGTCGAGGTAGGGGAAGTCGCCGAGGTAGGCAACCAGCGCGCCAGCCCGGAAGCTCTCTGACACGTACGCGGACTCCAAATGCAGCCCATCCCACCAATCGGGGTCGAGTTGCCGGCCGAACGCCTCCTCGACCAGCTTCTCCACCTGGCTCCTGTCGAGCGCCTCCTTGTCGGTGTGCTTTTCGATCAGCTCCCCCTTGCGGACCAGGGTGCCCGACCCGCCGTGGGTGAACAACTCCTTCACCAGCCCCGAGGGGGTGGTGATCGAGACCGAGGTCGACAGTGGGGTGTCATCGAGCAGGCGCTTGATCTCCTCCAGCTTCAAGCTCATCCCCGAATGCACCCAACTCTGTGCGATCAGACCTTCGAAGTCGGACGCCAGGTTGATCGACTCAATGACCTTGCCGTCTCCGTCCAGCAGGCCACCGACATCGGCGAGGAAGATGATCTTCATCGGCTGCACCGCGTGGACCAGGGCCCGCGTGGCCGAGTCAGCGTTGATATTGACCAGTTGGCCCCCGGGAGCCACCCCGAGACAGGTCAGGATGGGTATCGCACCGGAGTCCACGATGGAGCGGATCAGGGGGAGGTGAACTTCTGTGGGCTCGCCGACGAGCCCGTACCTCTCGCGGTCGATGTAGTCGGCTTCGAACGCCCCCTCCGTGAGCCCGTGTGCGGCAACTCCCTGGTCACGGACGGCCTCGACGAGGAGGATGTTCTGCTCGATGAACGTGTCGCGGGCAGCATCGAGGACGTCGGGCCCGGTGACCCGGAGGCCGTCGAGGCGCTCGTTGGGTATGCGCCTTGTCTCCAGGGTCTCGTCGAGTTGCGGCCCGCCACCATGGATGACTATCGGGGTCAGCCCCACCGTGTGGAGGAAGGCGAGCGCGGCTGCGGTCTCTTGGAGACGGTCCCGCATCACGGCACCACCGATCTTGATGACCGCGAACCGGGAGCGGTCGACCTCGGAAAACCGTTGCAGGTAGGAGCGGATCTCCTTGCCATCGCTCATGTTGCTGAGCAAATGGACGATGGTCTGGCGGACGTCGCGGTTGGTGGCCATCTTCTCTCAACGATTCTCGTCAGAGAGCAGGGAGCGCATGATCGCCTTCTGGACGTGGAGCCGATTCTCCGCCTCCTCGTAGGCGAAGCAGTTCGGCCCATCGAATACCGCGTCGGTCATGATCATGTTCCGCCGCATCGGCAGGCAGTGGCTGACCAATGCGTCGTTGGTCCCGGCCATCTTCTCCTCGTCGACGATGAAGTGCCGGAACCCATCTCGGACCGATTTCTCTGCATCCCAGTTGCCGAAATAGGGGAGTGCACCCCAACTCTTGGCGTAGACCACATCGGCCCCGTCATATCCCTCGTCGACGTCATGGGTGATCGTGACCTTCCGCCCCTGGGCACGAGCGTCGCTCATGGCCTGAACCAGGTAGCGATCGTCGAGCACGAATTCCTCGGTCGGGCAGAGCAGGGTGACATCCATGGCGAATTTGGACGCAATGAGCAACGCCGAGTTGGCGACCGCAGTGTTCAGGGGCCTTGGGTGATAACTCCAGGTGAGCAGGTATTTCCTGCCGGCCAGGTCGCCGAGGTGGTCCTGGAGCGCCATGACATGGGCCAGCTCCTGGCACGGGTGCACGATGGTCTCCATGTTGATCACGGGGACGTCGGAGTACCTGGCGAAGGAATTGAGGACGATGTCCTTGCGGTCAGCCTCCCAGTTCTGGAACTTGGGGAAGGCACGGATCCCGATGAGGTCGCAGTAGCGGGAGAGGACTTTGGCGGCCTCCTTGACGTGCTCTTCGGCTTCACCGTCCATGACCACGCCGTCCTCGAACTCGAGAGGCCACATCCCTCCGCTCGGGGAGAGAACGACGGCGTGACCGCCGAGCTGGTTTATCCCGACGTCGAACGATGTCCTGGTGCGGAGCGAATTGTTGAGGAACAGGAGCGCGATCGTCTTCCCGGCCAGCGAGGCATTGAATGGCGAGGCTCGAAGGGCCCGGGCATCGTCGAGTAGCCCCTGCAACTCGGACTGCGTCCAGTCTGTGGTGCCGAGGAAATGCCTCATTGACGCTGTTTACCGACCAGGATCGCGAAATCCAAACAGGGTCAACCGGCGTCTGCCTCTCGTGCCTCTTTGACGAAGAAATCGAGAGCGGTAGCGGTCTTCGTCGCCTGCTCCGCCGAGAGGTCGATCCCCTTCCCCGAGAGGAAGGCGCGGGCTTCCGCTGCGACCTGGAACGCTTCCGTCGGGACGGTCTTCGTCGACA
>JBIOVB010000132.1:0-11960 GCA_044867525.1 Acidimicrobiia bacterium
ATCGCCCGAGCTTTCCCCAACAGCAATGTGGTCGGGTTCGACATCGCCGACTCCTCGCTCCAGCTCGCTCGCGAGCGCTCGGGTGATCTGGACAACGTCGAATTCCGGTCAGCGACGGTCGAGGAGATCCCGGTCGAGCCCGGATTCGACTTGGTCACGAGTTTCGACGTGATCCACGACCTGTCCGACCCCATGGCCGGGCTGCGCCGTATCCGGCAGTCACTGAGCCAGAACGGGCTCTATCTGATGATGGAGCCGGAGGCGGACTCGGATCTCGAAGGCAACCTCAATCCGAGAGGCGCGATGCTCTACGGGATTTCCGCCCTCCACTGCATGACCCAGTCTCTGGCCCGGGGAGGCGAGGGCCTCGGTGCAGCCTGGGGACGGCAACGGGCAGAGAGCTATGCCCGAGAAGCCGGCTTCAGCGGGTTCCGGGTGCTCGAGGAGATCAGCAATCGCTTCTCCGCCTTCTATCTGCTCACCATGTAGCGCCGGTTCGAGGGCGCCGGCCGCTTCAGCTCAGATGCGGACGCCAGGGGTGCCCCAGTTACTGTGAGCCCGGTGTCCCGGCGGTTTGTGACCGATGAATCCCCGGTCCGGTTGGCGACCGCATTGCGGGCGGTGAAGGCGCGTGGCTACAGCTCGGCCGACCTCAAGGTCGACGCCCTAGCCGGACTGACGCTCGGATTGGTGGCGCTTCCTCTCTCGATGGCGCTGGCCATCGCTGCCGGTGCACCGCCCGAGTATGGCCTGTTCACCGCCATCGTGGCCGGGATCGTGATCGCCCTCACCGGTGGATCGATGCACTCGGTGTCCGGACCCACCGCGGCGTTTGTCGTCCTCCTGGCCCCGGTCACAACGAAGTACGGGCTGCCCGGGCTTTTCGTCGCCAGTGCCCTCGCGGGTTTGATCTTGCTCGGGATGGGGTTGCTCCGGATGGGCCGGCTGATCCAGTTCGTACCGCATCCTGTCACCACAGGATTCACCGCCGGCATCGCGGTGGTGATCGCAGTCATCCAACTCGGCGACTTCCTAGGTCTCGGAGCCATCGAGGGCGAAGGGGTCTGGGAGCGTCTGTCCGGCCTGGCCGTCAGTCTTGGTGACATCCAATGGGCGGACGTGACGGTCGGCCTACTGACCCTCGCGGTCCTGATCGGCCTGCCCCGGGTCACCCACCGGGTCCCGGCGCCACTGGCGGGCCTCGTGGTGGCGATAGTCGTTGGCCTGGTCTTGACTCAATTCGGACAACAAGTGGCCACCATCAACTCCGAGTTCGGCGGGATTCCGGCCACGTTGCCCCGATTCGAAGTGCCATGGGCGAATTCCAACCTGACGTGGACCGACATACAGGCGCTGCTCCCAACGGCATTTGCCATCGCTCTCCTCGGAGCGATCGAATCGTTGCTCTGCGCGGTGGTCGCCGATGGAATGGCCGGGGGACGTCACGATCCGGATGCCGAGCTGGCGGGCCTTGGCCTGGGGAACATCGTGGCGCCCTTCTTCGGCGGGTTCGCCGCCACCGGTGCAATCGCCCGCACCGCCACGGGGATTCGGGCCGGGGGGAGGACTCCCATCGCCGTTGTCATCCACTCGCTTTTCCTCCTCGGCGCCATGCTGCTCCTGGCCAGGGCCCTCGGCTACATCCCGATGGCAGGGATGGCGGCCCTGCTCCTGATAGTCGCTTGGAACATGGCCGATGCTGCCCATTTCGCCCGGATCACGCGTATCGCCCCTCGCAGCGATGTGGTGGTGCTGATCGTCTGTTTTGCCTTGACGATCACGTTCGACATGGTGGTCGCCGTGGTGGTTGGTGTTGTGCTCGCTGCCCTGCTGTTCATGCGGAGAATGGTCGAGATCTCCGGGGCTGAGCTGATCGGAGGGGCCGATGGCCACGTCGTAGCGGGGTTGCCGCCTGGCGTTGTCTTCTACGACGTGGCGGGCCCCCTGTTCTTCGGCGCGGCGGAGAAGGCCCTGGAAGCGCTGACCCGAGTGGAAGGTGGGGTCCACACCGTGATCATGGACCTCGAAGACGTCCCGGCCATCGACGCAACCGGGTTGGTGGCGCTGGAAACGACCATCGAGCGGCTCAACTCGCAAGGCATCAAGGTTGTCCTGAGCGGGGTGCGGCCTCAGCCCCGGCGGGCGCTGGCGAAGGCCGGCTTCGAGGACCGGCAGGGGAAGCTCGAGATCACCGATGACACCACGATCACCCTGGAGCGCTTCATCGGGTAACGGTCCTCACCAGGCTCCGCCTCCTCCTCCGCCTCCACCGCCGCCTCCTCCCCCCGAGAACCCTCCGCCGCCGCCCGAAGACGCCGGCGGGGAGAAGGCCCCGGTGAGTGCGGATTGGATCCCGGCAAAGGCGTTCTCGCTGTGTCCGCCCGAGTAGCCGTAGGTGCCGTACCAGTAGATCGACGACGTGGTGGCCAGCTCAGGTGGGGCATGGAGCCGGGCCTGGGCCAGCACCTCTTCCGCCACGCCGAAGACGATGGCGTAGATCAGGAAACGGTCCCAGAGCTCCAGGGAGATCGGAGGCGCCTCCTCGAGCCTGGAGAAATCAGCGAGGTATCGGCGGAACGCATTCCAGCGCGCCGACTCCAACGCCCCCTCCTTCGACCTGCGAACCCTCACCTTGCGAAAACCGAGCAGGATCCACAGGAACACGGTGCCGATGACGAGCCCTATGGAGATCAGGACGGCAATGACCTCGCCTCCGGGGACGTTGGAGAGCATCCTGGGCAGGAAGAAGAAGGAGGCGACCGTGATCGCCGCCATGAGAAGTCGCACCGCCCAGGAGACCCCATACCCGGCTTCGTCCAGCATTCCGCTCCTGCGCAGGGCCGACACCGCGCGGCTGCGGAACGATTGGTAGGTCTCGGCGTTGGCCGAGGCGTCTTCCCTGATCCCGTCCCGAAACTCGTGGAGAGGGCGAGCGCCGAGCTCGAGCACGCGGCCGACAACGGTCATCACCGACTGTTCGAAGTCACGGAGTCCGGTGTCGCGGTCCGTGACCGAGAGGCTGAGGTCGGTGATGGTCTCGTTGCGGAGCCCGGCCCAGGTGGAACGCTCGACCTGCATCGGTGCGGCAGCGATCGAGCCCTGCCGGATCAGGTCGAACATGGTGGCCGTGAACTCGCGCTCGGAGACGTTCCCCTGGCTGACCAGCGCCCCCACCTCGGCCGGGGTCAGGTCGGAGGGGGGCTCCTGCTCGTACTCCCGGTCGTAGTCGACCCTGGGCTCCCTCCCGTAGCGGAAATACACCCAGCCACCGAGACCGATTGCGGTGACGAGCGCGAGAATGCCGCCCCAGATCAGCCCGGTTCGCCCGGCTCGGGCCGCCTGCTCGGCGTCGTCGGCAAAAGTGGCCTCCTCGGCGAGGATCGAGTCCAAGCCGTCCCCGGCCACGGCCGTGGCGCCGGCAGTCGATGCGAGCAGGCTCTTGGGGAACACCACCCGCATCTCGACCCACTGCTCGGCAGGAACGTTGCTCGCCTCCAGGCTGGGCGATACCAGGTCGTCGCCCAGCGACGTCGATCCGTCCACATCGAAGGGATGACCCCAGACTCTGACATCCCCTTCAGCAGGAGAGCCGGGGAGATCCATGGTCGCGTGCAGCCGGTCCAGCCCCACGGCCCACTGGTCACCCCATACCTTGAGATTGACGTCGACGACGTCGTTGTAGGCGACGGCCAAACCCCTCATCTCGTAGGTGATCGTGAATATGCGTGGTTCGTCCGATGAGGAATGATGCCAGACGATCCGCACGGTGTCGCCGAGGTCTTCCACCCCGTAGGTCCCGGCGGGTGAGAAG
The DNA here is from genome assembly GCA_044867525.1 of Acidimicrobiia bacterium. Classification (GTDB taxonomy): domain Bacteria; phylum Actinomycetota; class Acidimicrobiia; order Spongiisociales; family ZC4RG35; genus JALYNX01. The sequence continues at coordinate 3,812 of JBIOVB010000132.1, forward strand.
CACCCGAGCTCGGTGCACCCTCCCGGCTCATAGGTGACACGCTCGTCACGCACCGTGACCGACGACACCTCCTGGCCCCGCTCGAGCGGAATGTCCCGGTAGGCGCCGGAGAAATCACCGGAGAAGACGAAGGTCAGTGCCTCGGTGACCGACAACGACCCGTCGTCGTTGACCACGACGGCGACGTCGGCGTTGGAGAGCCAGAACGACTTGGCCACGGCCGCGGTCGCGGGGCCGAGGACAAGCGCCAGTGCCAGGAGGAGCGGAGCCGCTCGCCTCAATCTCAAAAGTCGACTGTCGGGGCCTCTTGGGCCTCGGTGCCCGCCTCGAAGAACTCTCGGGTCTGGAACCCGGTCATGCTGGCCACCAAGTTGGTGGGCACCTGCTGCACCGCGTTGTTGTAGGTGAGCACCGTGTCGTTGTAGATCTGACGGGAGACCGCGATCTTGTTCTCGGTCTCCGCGAGCTCGGACTGCAGTCCCTGAAAGTTCTCCGAAGCCCGCAGCTCCGGGTAGGCCTCCGCGACGGCGAACAATTGGCGAAGCGCCTGGGTGAGGATCCCCTCAGCCTGGGCCTGCTCCGCCGGGCCCGACGCCGACTGCGCCGCGCTGCGGGCCTGGGTCACCCGCTCGAACGTCTGCTGCTCATGGGTGGCGTACCCCTTCACCGTTTCCACCAGGTTGGGGATCAAGTCGTAGCGCCGCTTCAGCTGAACCTCCACCTGGGCCCAAGCGTTGTCGACTCGGTTGCGGGCCTGGACCAGGCGGTTGTAGATGAGGACGCCGATGACGAGCACGACGGCGACCGCGATGAGAATCCACTCCATCGGGCGAGTCTAAGTGTCGTTTGCTACTCGTCGGGCTGTGATGGCAGGTGAACTATGTTCCGGAGCACACATATAAGGAGACGACTGTGAGCTTCACCGACATGTCAGCAGCATTGACCACCCTCGTTGGCTTGGAGCACCCGCCGATCGCGGTGACCTTCCTCGATGAGGTACCGGCCGACGATGTGCCCAGATTCGCCGAGCCGATGTCCCAGCCAACTGACGACGGCCGTTCCGGCCGGGTGGCTGCGCCATGTGTCTTCTGGATGCACGCTCACACCACAACGTTCGTCACCATGGCCGAGGACCATGGAAACTGCTCGGTGGGGGCTTTCACTCATGGCTTCGTCGACGCCGAGGACATTCTCGACAAGGCGGATGTGGGCGCCCTACTCGACGTGGGATGGGTGACCATGGAGACATTCGCCGGAGTCTCCTCTCTCCCCTCGCGTCCGAAAGGTGTGCGCTATGGACCGCTCTCCGATTCGAGCGCCGAGCCGGATGTGGTCATCCTTCGGGTGTCGCCCCGTCAGATGATGGAGATCAACGACGCGGTAGAGGTCGAATGGTCGGGCAAACCGCAATGTCAGATCCTGCCCCGCGCCGCCGACGAGGGCGTGATCGCGGCGTCGATGGGATGTGCCCTCTCCCGGGCCAGAACCGGGATGGGGGACGACGAGCTCACGGTTGCGGTGCCCGGGCACCGGATCGCCGAACTGATCGCCGGTCTCAGAGACGTGTGTCGCGCCGACGAGCAGGTGGTTGGATACGCCGAGGCCGACCTGGCCCGGTTCTCCTGAACCTCAGCGTCTGGGTGGGGGCTCCAGGGCATCGACGGCCTGTGCCCAAACGTCTGGCAGCTCGGCGCCGGGTCTGGACATGAGCCGCAGGTAGAGGTCCGAGGCGGTTCCCCTTGCCCGCAACTCGGGTTCGCCGTCCCCGATCAGCCACGACCGGCCGAGATCCGTCGCGATCAGCTCGATCGTCGGCACCGGGGCGAGCCGGGACAGGTAGAGGTCGGAGTACTCATCCAGGCCGAAGCCGGCAACGGTTGGGTTGAGTGCGGCGGTCTCACCGATGGCCTGGTCGGCGTCCCAGCGATGGAGGCCGGTCTCGATCACCATCCGGGTCTCCCATCCACCGACCGTCGGGCGGGAGGTGAATCCCCAGACCGGTGCATCGGGATCGGCACCCGAAAAGGCGGCGAGCATCGAGTCCAATGTCTCCCCGAACCACCGCAACACATCTCCATGCTCTGGGAGACGGGGGCCATGAACCCTTTCCTGGGGCAGCTCGGTGATGGTGATAAACGTCCGGCCGTGGCCCGACGCCACATGCGAGAGCAGATCCAACATGGTCCAGCCCGGGTATTGGGGCACGTTCCTCGACAGGTCACGGCGCCCGACATCGAGGATGCGCTCCGCCTCGGAGCGGATCAGATCCCGCTCAGCCGAAGGCACGAACCATCGCCTGGCCGATGTCGGATGGGGTCTCGGCGATCACGATCCCGGCGGCCTCCATTGCTTCGATCTTGGCCGCCGCCGTTCCCCTGCCCCCGGAGACGATCGCCCCGGCATGGCCCATGCGTTTCCCGGTGGGGGCCGTAGTTCCCGCGATGAACCCGGCGACCGGCTTGGTCATCTTGGCGGCCACGAACTCGGCGGCCTCCTCCTCGGCGACTCCGCCGATCTCCCCGATCATCACCACCCCTTCGGTCTCGGAATCGCCCTGGAACATGGCCAGCACGTCGACGAAATTGGTCCCGTTCACCGGGTCGCCGCCGATCCCCACGGCAGTGGTCTGTCCCAACCCGAGCCCGGTGAGTTGGTGTACCGCCTCGTATGTCAGTGTCCCTGAGCGGGAAACGACACCGATCCGGCCCCGCTGGTGGATGTACCCGGGCATGATCCCGATCTTGCACTCGCCAGGGGTGATCACTCCCGGGCAGTTGGGCCCGACGAGCCGGGTGGGCTTGTCTGACAGGTACCGCTTGGCGACGATCATGTCGCCAACGGGGATCCCCTCCGTGATCGCAACCACGAGAGCCAAGCCGTTGGCTGCCGCCTCCATGATCGCGTCGGCGGCGAAAGCAGGTGGGACATAGATCGAAGACGCCGTGGCCCCGGTCTTTGCGACCGCATCCCGGACCGTGGCGAACACTGGCACCTCGACCGAGTAGCGATCGTCGCGCCCGGGCACCCCTGAATGGTCGGTATCCCCCTCGAACCTGGCCGTCGTCCCCGCCCTGGAGGGATGAACCGCGGCCACAACCTCGGTCCCGTAGGCGATGGCCTTGTCGGTGTGGAATTGGCCGGTCTTGCCCAGTCCCTGGACCAGGACCCGGGTGCTCTTGTCGACCAGGATGCTCATCGGGTCAGCGCCAGGATCTTCTCTGCCCCATCCCGGAGGTCGTCGGCTGCCACCACGTCCAACCCCGAGTCCTTGAGGATCTGCCGACCCTGCTCGACATTCGTGCCTTCGAGGCGGACCACAAGGGGGACCGCGAGACCCACCTTCTCCACCGCCTCCACGATCCCGGTGGCGATGACATCACAACGCATGATCCCGCCGAAGATGTTGACGAATATCCCCTTGACATTGGGGTCGCTGGTGATGATCTGGAACCCGGTCGCCACCTGGTCGGCATCGGCGCCTCCCCCGACGTCGAGGAAGTTGGCCGGCTCCCCGCCAACGGCCTTGATGGTGTCCATGGTGGCCATTGCCAACCCGGCACCATTGACCAGGCAGCCGATCGTTCCATCGAGCTTGATGTAGTTGAGTCCGGCGTTCTTGGCCGCGATCTCGGCGGGGTCCTCTTCGGACTCGTCGCGCATCGCCGCCACGTCGGGATGGCGGAACAAGGCGTTGTCGTCGAAAGCCATCTTCCCGTCGAGTGCGATCACCCCGCCCGATTTGGTGATGACCAGCGGGTTGATCTCGATTAGATCGGTGTCGAGATCGCCGGCCAGGCGGGCCAGATCGCTCACGAAGGCCTCGAACTCATCGGCGACATCCCCCGTGAGCCCGAGCCCGTAGGCCAGTTGGTTCGCCTGGAATTGGGCGAGGCCGATTGCGGGGTCGACTTCCTCCCTCAGGATCAGCTCTGGGCTCTCCTCGGCGACTTTTTCGATCTCCATGCCGCCCTGAGTCGAAGCCATGACGATGTTCCGCCCTACGCCGCGGTCGAGGAGCACTGCGAGATAGAGCTCGCGCTCGATGTCGACCCCCTGCTCCAGGTAGAGGCGATTGACCACTTTCCCTTCGGGCCCGGTCTGGACCGTGACCAACGTCGAGCCCAACATCTTCGAAGCCAGATCGTGGACCCTCCCCGCAGCCGCTTCGGGACCGCCCTCGATGCCCTCGGTGACCACGTTCACTCCACGAGTGTCGGGGTGCTCGACGAAGGTGCCCTTGCCTCTGCCACCGGCGTGGATCTGGGACTTGAGCACCACCACCGGGTTCCCGGACTCCTCGATGAGCGGGCCGACCGCGAGTGCCGCCTCTTCGGGGGTGGTGACGGCCTCGCCAAGAGGCACCGGGATGCCGTGGGCGGACATCAGCTCCTTGGCCTGGTGCTCGTGGATCTTCAATTGGTTCCTTTCTCGAACCGCGATGGGACGTTCTGGTCGACCCAAGCCGCGATCTCATCAAGGCGGGCCCCCGGTGTGAACACCGCGGCCAACCCGCCGGCGGCTAGAGCCGGAATGTCCCCCTCGGGTATGACTCCGCCGCCGAACACGATGATGTCCGAGGCATCCCGGGATGCCAATTCGGCGACCACCTGGGGGAAGAGCGTCCGGTGCGCTCCGGAGAGCGAAGAGAGGCCGACCGCATCCACGTCCTCCTGCACCGCGGTCTCCGCGATCTGAGCCGGTGTCTGATGAAGCCCGGAGTAGATGACCTCGAATCCGGCATCACGGAGGGTTCTGGCGATCACCTTGGCGCCGCGGTCGTGACCGTCGAGTCCCGGTTTGGCGATGAGAATGCGGCGGGGCATGCGCGAGGGCTGAGGCTAGTTGGGATGGCAATCCCTGAATCGCCCTACCCTTTGCTCATGGCGACTTCGAGGATCAATGGCCTTGCTGCGGCAGGGGTTTCGATCTGGTCGGATCAGATATCCCGTGCCATGCTCGACGCAGGCGAGCTGGCTTTGCGGGTGGAGCGGGACTCAGTGACCGGGGTCACCTCCAACCCCACGATCTTCGCCGGCGCCATCGTCGGCTCCTCCGACTACGAGGCGCAATTGCGCGATTTGAAGGCCACGGGTTTGTCAACCGAGGATGTTGCAAAAAGCTTGATGGCATCCGACATCCAACGCGGTTGCGACGTCCTGGCGGGAGTCCACGAGGCGACCGGGGGGAGTGACGGCTTCGTCTCGGTCGAGGTGTCCCCCACCCTGGCCGGTGAGACCGACGCCACGGTGGCCGAGGCTCGGGACTGGGTGAAGCAGATCAGCCGGCCCAACCTGCTGGTCAAGGTGCCGGCAACAGCGGAGGGGGTCCCCGCGATCAGAGCCCTCATCGGCGAGGGGATATCGGTGAATGTGACCCTGATCTTCTCTCTGGACCGGTACAGAGAGGTTATGAATGCCTACCTCGATGGGCTCGACGACTTCAGGGAGGCCGGTGGCGATGTCGGAGTCATCGCGTCTGTGGCGTCGTTCTTCGTCTCCCGCTTCGACACCGAGGTCGATCCCCGCCTCGAGGACATCGGCAGCGATCAGGCCCTCGACCTCCGTGGCATGACCGCGGTCGCCAACGCCCGGGTCGCCTACGGGATGTTCCTCGACACCTTCGGGTCGGAACGGTTTCGCGATCTGGCCGCCGCCGGCGCCAGGGTGCAAAAGCCACTCTGGGCCTCGACCTCGACCAAGAACCCGGACTACCCGGACCTGATCTATGTCGAGAACCTTGTGGCCCGGGACACCGTCAACACCATGCCTCTGCCCACCATCGACGCTTATCAGGACCATGGCGACCCGTCGCCGACCCAGTTCGGCACCGACGACATCGACGCAGCCCGCCGCGATCTCGACCGTCTCGGGGAGATAGGCGTCGACTACGACGACGTGGTGCGAGTGCTCGAGGTAGAGGGCGTGAAGAAGTTCACCAGTAGCTGGCATGAGTTGCTGGAGAGCGTGGAGCAGGCCTGAGCGCCGGGTGATGGCCTCCGCCAAGTGGTTGCCGTTGACCCTTGATGAAGGGATCGCTCTCTTCGGAGATGCACCCTTCAGATGGTGGGTCGCCGGGGGTCACGCACTCGAGCTCCATCTCGGGATGTCGTGGCGCTCTCACGGCGACTTCGACATCGGGATTTGCCGCGGGGAGGCAGACCGTGTCTTCGAGTGGCTCCCCGGGTGGGACCTTGTAGTGGCCTCCGAGAACGAGCTCAGAAAATGGGATGGCCGCAGCCTCGACCGCCGGGGTGAGAACAACGTGTGGGCCCGTCGACCCGGATCCGAGCCGTGGGCTCTGGACATCACGGTCGGTGACGGAACTGACGAGAGTTGGATCTATCGACGGGACCGTTCGATAACACGGTCCTGGGATGCAGCTGTCCTGCATTCCGATTCCGGCATTCCCTATTTGGCGCCCGACATCCAACTGCTGTTCAAGAGCAAGGATTGCCGCCGAAAGGACGGCCAGGATGCAAGGCGGATGATTCCTGAGCTGAAGCCGTCGGAGTTGGAGTTCCTCGTGAGACACCTCCCTCCCAAACATCAGTGGCGGAGGTTGGTGAAGTCGGGAAGGCGCTAGGCCAGGTTTCTGCCCCAACCACAGTATTGCGATGAATGCTTGTGGTCCGGAAGGGCCTTCCTAGCCTCTCGCCCTATGGCGATGCGGCCCAGGTGGCTCCGCTGGTATCTCAGCCTTTACGAGGACACCCTGATGCCCAGGACCTCGGCAATCTTCTTCCCATTCGGAGTCCTCATATGGGTGTTGGCAATCAGTGGCTGGATCTGGGAGGGCCCAACAACCTCAAGACTTATTGTCGGTGGGCTGGCCATTCCGGCCGGGGTTGCCTTCGGGGTATGGAATCTCTCCTTGGAGCGCCGTGCCGTAAGAGCGAATAGGGAGAGCGGACGAACATTCCGAGACCTCCCTCGGCGACAACGAGTCCTGATCATCGCGGTCTTTGTCATCATTGCCCTGGTCTTCGGCTACCTCGGGGTCCAGAGCGAATTCGCCGGAGACCAAGAAAATCTCGGAATCCCGTAACAACCCTCTTGTTTCTACCCCTGGGGGAACGTATGTTCGGGGGTATGGGAGAGAGGACCCATACCGAGGAGGAGTGGCGGGGGATCCTGGCCGAAATCGAGACTCGATTGGATCGATGGGAAGCTACGGATCGAGCTGAACTCACCACCAAGGAGAGGACGGCTCGGTTTGTGCAGAGCGGGCGAGACATCGCACTCCTCGACTCATACCTTCTGGATCTGCTCGGCGACGAAGCCGACCAAGTAGTTCGAGCCTGGCTCGACTGCGAGCCCGACCTCCCGGCCTGGTTTGTCGGCGCGGACAACCGTGCCCGTCTCACGTCGAGGTATCCGGCATGAACTTGGCGGCAATGTCCCAGGACGAAAAGCAGCAGTTGTTGGTCAATTCCGAGTCGGTGATTGCCGAGATGCGTTCCATTCAGGTCGAAGTGTTGGGCGACTTCGACCGGGATCAGGTGGCTACCGGGGATGGCTTCCGAAGCTTGTCGGAGTGGACGGCTGCTGTTTTGGACCTGTCCCCGGATACGGCGAAGCGCCTGGTCGGGACCATGCGCCGCACCCAGGACCGGCCCGAATTGAGGGAAACGTTGGCCTCGGCTCAGGTCTCCTTCGACCGGGTGGAAGCGTTATCCCGGATTACCGACGATGTGGGACTGTTGGAACATTTGGATGTGGCCGGTGTCCACCGGGAAGCCGCCAAACAGGCCCGGATCAGTGCGGAACAGGAAACCGGCTCCTGGGATGACCGGTTCCTCGTGTTGCAACCATCGTTGGACGAATCCTGGTGGAAACTGTGGGGCGGTCTCGACGGAGTCTCCGGAGCATTAGTGGACAAGGTGCTCACCGAAGCCGCCGATGCTCTACCCGACCTCCCCGACGGAACCCGAGGGGATACAGCCTGGCGGCGAGCCACCGCTCTCACCCAACTCTGCATCTCCGACAATCCCCCACCAGCCCAGATCACCGTGTTCATCGACAGCACACAAGCCGCAGCAACCAACGGGGAAGCCGGAGTGGTGTTAGAGACCGGACCCCGGATCGGAGCAGCAGCGTTGCAAGCGGTCCTCTGCGAATCGGTCACCGAAATCACGGTCAACCGAGAAGAC